>JBJONT010000316.1:0-18662 GCA_046051705.1 Planctomycetota bacterium
CTTAAAGCAGGAGAATAGAAAATGATGATCGGCGAACCGGCACCTAGCCAATATGACTGGCGATTCAATTTGTTTGGTTTCCCGATCCGCGTGACTTGGCTGTTTTGGGTCATCAATGCAGCCTTGGGATACAGCATAGCTTTGGGGCTCAACCAAGCTTATAGGATGACCGAACAAGGTTCACCTGGAGTCTTTTCCTTTCTGTTGCTTTGGGTTCTTTGCGCGTTTGTATCGGTGTTGATCCACGAACTAGGACATGCCTTGGCATTTCGTTTCTTTGGGATCGAATCACAAATCGTCCTTTATCACATGGGGGGAGTCGCGATCCCCACTGCAGGTTTTATCTTTCGACGCTCCGGGGTCCGACGGCGTCTTAGCCATTGGGATCAGATGATCATCTCGGCAGCAGGCCCGCTCTTGCAGTTCGCTTCTGCAATCCTCATGGCGATCGTAGCAACTGCGATGGGAGTGAGAGTTCCGGTAGTAAGCGACTGGCTGGCTTGGTTGCAAGATATCGGAATCGCCATTCCATGGCTTGGAACAGGCGAAGCAACCACGAATCCATGGACCTTAGCAACGTTCCAGTTCTACATACTGATCAGTATTTGGTGGCCTCTGTTCAATCTGCTACCGGTCTATCCACTCGATGGTGGTCATATCGTGCAACATGCAGCGGCCATGATCTTTCGCACCGATGGAACGAATGAAGCTTACGGCATCGGCGCGGTCACTGGCTTTCTGGTCGCGTATTGGTTCTTTCAAAGCGGTAGTGTCTTCAACGCGATGCTGTTTCTATCCCTTGCGATGAGCAACGTACAAGCGATGCAGCGACTTGGAGGACCACCAAGGTGGTAATTTACGAAAAAAATTTCGAAATTTTTCGATCTGTTTTTCAACCCGTTTGAGCAACGAATATCGACCCGCTTGAGTGTTGTTGAACATCGCAAAACAAGTCTCTTCATCGCCGTGCGCAACACGCCCCGAACTCGCATCTGCATCCTTGCGAGCCAGCTTGAATGAGTAACTTTGTTTCACTTTTGCGAACCGCGCAAACACCGATCACAAGACTGCAAAAACGTGCCCTAAAGTCCACTTGCACCAATGTTTTTATTGACGCAACGAAATTGCAGGCTAACTGTGAGCCTGCATGAAGCGCGAAGAAGTTTTCGTTTTGCGAACACCTCGCTGCGATGCGCAATGAATCCTATCTAAGCGTTCCCAAGGCCTGTTTCTCAGCGGTATTTGTACGATTCGACACAAGCAAAACCGGACCATTCGATGATGTGAATCGAAGTGCAACGAAGCTTCAAAACGAGCTAAAAGTGTGGAAAAATGGTTTCATGTTTGTTGAAAAATTGTCGAAAAGATGTTGCATTACAACCTGGGTTTTATACAAATACTCAGACTAAGGTAGTCCTTAGCACATGCGGTCGATCATGTCACGGAGTGACAGGTCATGAAGCCAGATCGACTGCTTGTTGCGAAGGACGTTTTGTATCGGTTGTCGAGAACAGAAATTCACATCTGCTGCTTCGGATGCGGGTGACTGCGGCAACTAAGTTTTTGTTTTTTTGGAGGATGTATCGTGGCCAAGAAGAAAGCTGCAACAGCAACAAAGAAGGTAGCTAAGAAGAAGGCTGCTAAGAAGGCTGCTACCAAGAAGGTAGCAACCAAGAAGGTAGCGACCAAGAAGAAGGCTGCCAAGAAGAAGGCTGCTGTTAAGAAGACCACCACGAAGTCCGCTTCGTAATTTTTGTTGCTCTTCTCAGAATGACTTCTGCCTCGGCAGAGTCTCTGCTAAAAACCCATTAAACCGTCGAGAGGCCTATCGCAACTCGGCGGTTTTTCTTTTATATCTAACTTATCTAACTTTCCTGACTTAACCGGTTCTTCTCAACCTCATGATGCCTCGCTCGGACTCGCTCAACCGCACCGCTGCGAACCCTCTGCCCTCCACAGCGGCCCTCTTTCAAGGTGTCGATAAACCTTGGGAGTTCCCAACCATCCCCCTGCGAGATCCCGCTCCCGGTGAGATCCTCGTAAAAGTACTCGCTTGCACGATTTGCGGAAGCGACCTGCATACCATCTGCGGCAGGCGACACGCCCTCCCACCAGCCGTCCTCGGCCACGAAATCGTCGGCCAAGTTCTCGCAATCGGGCCAAATACTTCATCCCTGGACCACCTTGGAAATCATATCCAACCATCAGACCGCATCGTCTGGGGCATCGTCGCAAACTGCGGTAAGTGTTTCTACTGCTTAAACGACCTTCCGCAAAAATGCTCACTCGCATTCAAATACGGACACCAACAAATCAGCGAGGGTTCGATTTGGCAAGGTGGATTCGCACAGCATTGCATGCTCGCACCAGGCACCACGATCGTACGCTTGCCCGAGCACTTGAGTCTCAACGCAGCTTGCCCACTTAGCTGCGCCACCTCTACCATAGCCGCCGCGATGCGAATCGCTGCCCCGCTTACCAACCAACGTGTCTTGGTCGTCGGTGCGGGGATGCTAGGGTTAACCGCACTGGCTTTCGCTCGCGAACTCGGTGCCGCTCGAATCGCTTGCCTCGAACCAGATTCATCCCGAAGAGAACTGGCCCTCGGAAGCTTTCGCGCCGATGCAGCGGGTGATGCAGAAGAACTCAGCCGCTCGATCGCGAACAATCAAAATGGAATCGGTTTCGATATTATCATCGAATGCTCCGGTAGCAACGCAGGAACGCTCGATGCCATGCGTCTGATGCGAACCGGTGGCAAATGTATCCTCGTCGGCGCAGTGTTCCCATCGGCACCGATCCCGTTGGTCTTAGAAGAAATCGTCCGCCGCCAATGGACCATTCACGGTGTTCATAACTATCGCAGCAACGACCTTGTCCGCGCCGTGGAATTCATGTCCGACGCCCAAGCCAGATACCCGTTCGCTGACTTGGTGCGTGAAAAGTTTCCTCTCAAGCAGATCGAACAAGCTGTTATCGCTGCCCAGATGCGAGAGAATATCCGAGTTGCCATCCTTCCCTAACACTCTCGACTCGTCGAAGCACTTCCGCGAGACGCTCGCGATCCTCGGGACGGAACGAATGGAAAGGATCGGCCAAATGGTCTTCGCAAATTCCGATCAACGACACCGCACACTTCGTCCCCTTAACATATCGCGACGCATACTTGCCGATGTCGTAGATCCCTTGCAACGCTTCTACCTGACGTTGCAAAACTTCCCAATCCCCATTCTCCCTGACCGCTTCGTACAAGCTCACAAACAGGTTTGGGTAGATATTGGCTCCCCCAGCGACGCCCCCATCCCCACCCAATCGCAGCGATTCGGCTAACGAAGCTTCGGGCCCAATCAAAATCGACCAATCTGGTCGCTTTTTCTTCAACTCCAAAGCACGTGCAAAATAGCCCAAATCCCCGCCGCTGTCCTTCAAACCAACAATCCTCTCATGCTGCGTCAAGTAATCGAGTGTCTCGATCTCAAAGGCTACCTTGGTCAACGACGGGATGTTATAGAGCATCACCGGCAAAGGTAGCTCTGGAACCAACTCGTCAACATAGTAACGAAGCTCCGTCTGCCCGGCAGGGAAATAGTAAGGTGTCGACAAAACCAACGCATCTGCACCCTTATCCGCAGCGAAATGAGCTAACTCCAGACTCTCCACAAACGATGTATCGGTAATCCCAACCAAAACCGGAACACGCCCTGCAACGGCGTGCAGCGTCTGTGATACCATCTCTCGCTGAAAAGCATGACTTAAACTCGGTGCCTCACCCGTTGTACCCAATACGAATAAACCGTGAACGCCCCCGTCGATCAAATGATTCACCAACCGATCAAGCCCGGCGCGATCGAGACGGTCTCGACCTCGCATCGGCGTAATGATCGGCGGAATCAAACCGGAAAACCTGGAATTCGACATTGTTGAACAACCTAAATGGAAGCGATATCTATCTGCATTCATGGAAAAAACGGGACGGCATTATAGCCATATCTCCTAAATGAAGACCCTTGATACAATAGATTCCCATGCATTGGACACTACTTATTTGCTTGAACGCTTTCCTACTCTTTGCGATCCAACCCCTTTTGGGCAAATCACTCCTGCCTCTGTGGGGAGGTAGCGCCCAAGTTTGGGCGACTTGCTTGACATTCTTCCAATCCGCCCTCCTCCTAGGAGTCCTCTACGCACATCGCCTAGGACAAATTGATAACCTCAGACTCCAGAAAACGATCCACTGCATCTCCTGGGGCGTCTGCCTAGCTCTTCTTGGCTTGCTGCAATTTCAACCCCGCGAATGGTGGAACGGCTCACCGGTCGCTTCGATTTTTCTAGACCTGTCTGTGCGTGCCGGACTCCCCTTGCTGCTGCTATCGAGCACTAGCTCTCTGGCTTCCGTCTGGTACTACCAATCCACCAAATCCCAACAACCATTCCACTGGTACGCCCTCTCCAACCTCTCCTCATTAGCTGCGTGCCTGGCTTATCCCTTCCTCATCGAACCAAACCTAGGTCTTGAAACTCAAAAAATCCTTTGGATGATCGGCTTCGCAACCGTCGCTCTCCTGTGGTTCCACCAAGCCTACCGTATGCAGAAGGATCCCACCGATGACTTAATCACAAATAGCCCCAACGCTCCAGCAGACTCTCCTTCGAGCCAACCTTGGCACGCTTTCATTTGGGTCTCCCTGAGCGCCTGCTCTTCGATGGTACTATCGGCGGCAACAAGCAGCGCTAGCCAAGCTGGCGTGATCGTCCCGGGAATCTGGTCGATCCCTCTGGCTATCTATCTCGCCACCTGGTGGGCCGCTTTTACCCTCCCTTCGCTCTCAAAGTGGGGAAGCCAATGGCTGGCAGCCTTCGCCGGCCTGTGCACCGCACTAGTTCTTCTGATCTTCAAACTGTGGGTCCCTTGGTGGGGCCTGATCGCCGGTTATCTGTTTGTCGTAGGCTGCATCGGGATCGCTTGCCACGGCCTGATCTACGCGCTGCGCCCCGCCCCAAAAGATATCTCCAAATACTACCTTTGGATCTCCCTTGGAGGTGTGCTAGGAAGCTCTCTGGTATCCCTCGTCGCCCCATGGGCACTGAACGATCAATGGGAACTGCATATCGCACTCGCCCTAGGGGCACTGACCGCCGGTGGCTACTACGCTATCGCAACGTTCCCTCGCATCGCTACCGATAACAAAATACGCAGATTCCTCTGGCCAGTTACAGTCACAAGCACCCTGCTGTGTCTGATCCTCCTTACCGCCATCGTTGCCGCTCCCAACCGAGAAGAAGTCATTGCGAAGAAACGTGATTTCTATGGCGTAGTGAGCGTCGTGGAAAACCCCGACGAAGGTATCTTAGCGATGCTCCACGGCCAAATCCGACACGGCACAGAGCCGCTCTCCGGCCCCCTACACCCCGACTCGACTACCTACTACAAAACAAATTCAGGAGTCGCTCTCGCTTGGGGATGGTGCCACAGTCACTTTGAAAATCCACTCAACGTCGGAATCGTCGGCCTGGGTACCGGCTCCCTCTCTCTCTACGCCCATCAACGCGATGCTGTCACTTACTACGAAGTCAGCCCCGCCGTCGTGGAAATCGCCCAAAGCCAATTTCGATACCTGAAATCTCACACAGGAAAAACCGAAATCCAGCTCGGAGACGGCCGCTTCTTACTTCAAACAGAACTTGCCCAACCCAACACGGAAAAACTGCAATTGCTCGTGCTCGACGCATTTTCCAACGATGCACTTCCAACTCACCTGCTTACCAAACAAGCATTCGAGCTGTACCGACAACGCTTGGCCCCGGACGGACTCCTCGCCGTCAACATCACCAACCGCAACTTAAACCTCGCACCAACCCTTTTTGCAACCAGCAAACAAGTCGGACTCAAACCCTTGTTGGTGGAAAACGATAACGTACGTTGGCTGGTCCTCTTTCCCGATTCCATTCCATTGCCGAACTGGCCCGGTGGCAGAGAAAGACTTTCCGAGTCCGAGACCATCAGCTCCCAGCATGGCTGGACCGACGATTTCGCCAGTCCCATCCAAGCCATGCGCTGGTAACCCAAACCATCTCGTCGCGAAATCAGACTTGTGTGAGTCTGACGACGCACCTCTTCGAGTCCCGCCTCTTTGAATTGCGTCGCAATCAAGCTTCACTCAGCTAACCAAAGTTGGCTTGCCCCGCTCGACGGTAAACTCCGCTCGCGTTTGCAGCGGAGCACCAGGACGATCCACATAGGAAACCGTTCGATAATAGGTCTTCCAAGTATCCGGCGTTACGGTACACGAGACATATCCTCGTTCTGCATTGTGGTACTTCACGAAAGGATTTTCGCTGTATAGCTCCTTTTCTTGCTTGGCGTGATCGTAGCCATTCCCCCCCGAAGAAATACTCGTGCCGACAAACTCTGTTGCCACTGGAGCTTCTTCAAGCCGATCAAAGTCCACATGCAACTCATTGGCCCAATTGCTGTGAATATCCCCAGTCAAAATCACGGTATTGGCAACCGGCAAACGTTTGATCTGCTCCAAAAGTCGCTTGCGCGGCGCGTCGTATCCCGCCCACTGATCCATGCTGAAGATCTTTTCCTCTCCAGCACCTCGCCCGACTCGCCCAACCATGATCTGCTGACCAAGCACGTTCCAGCGAGCCGTGGAACCCTCCAAGTGAGCATCGAGCCACGACTCCTGCGCTTGCCCCAGCAACGTTGCCTTCGGATGGAAAACGGCCCCTTCAAGCTTGTGAGCGCGGTCACCATTAGGCTGATCCGAACGATACTGCCGTGTATCGAGCATCGCGAAACTAGCTAGATTTCCATAAGCCACATCTCGATAGAGTCGCATATCCGGACCGTTGGGCATCGCAGACGAACGCAACGGCTGATTCTCGTAATAAGCTTGATAAGCATTCGCTCTTCGAATGGCAAACTCTCTCGGATCGACCCAAAGTTCCTCCGAGATCAGCCCAGCGCAGTTGTTATCGAACTCATGGTCATCCCACACGACTAACCAAGGAGCATAGGCATGCGCTGCCATCAAGTGAGGATCGGATTTGTATAAACCATAGCGATTGCGGTAGTCGTTCAAACTCACAATCTCCGCACTATTGTGCTGACGCAACTTGTTCTTCCCAACAGGCCCTTCGTAAATGTAATCGCCCAAGTGAAGAATCAAATCCAACTCTTCGCCAATCATGTGCTCATAAGCCGTGTACAAGCCCGATTCATAATGTTGACACGATGCAAAGGCGAAACGCATTTGATCGACAGACTGCTCGGCGGAAGGTGTTGTCCGCGTGCGTCCGACTGGACTCATGGCCTCACCCGCATGAAATCGATACCAATACCACTGATTCGGACGCAATCCATGGACTTCCACATGGACCGAATACCCTAGATGCGCCGTTGCCCTCGCGGTTCCACTCTTGAGAATCGTCTTCATCGACGGATCCTCCGAGATCTCCCACCCAACCTCAATGGTATCACCCCCTAGATTCGCAAGCCCCGAGGTCGCTTCTGCGTGAACCGGATCTGGTGCAAGCCGCGTCCAGAGAACAAAACCATCAGTGGATGGATCTCCCGATGCAACTCCCATCGCGAAGGGATCAGAGTCCCAAGCAATATTCTTGCGAGTCACCCCGGGGGCAATCTGCGCCGCGAAGGGAAGGATAGCCAAAGAAGCCCCACCCATCAGAAATTCGCGGCGGTTGCGCACAAAGGATTCGGCAAGTCGCCATTGATCCCTCGATCCAGTAACGCGACTTTCACCTAATTTCCGGCTGCGACTAAAATTCCAACGTTGCATGATAGAATACGAAGGTTCGAGAACATTCAAACAAAAGAGCAAACAAAACAGCAAACAAAACAAAGCGTTTGCCGAGTCGGTTATACATCAAAATCCCACGGCTTTGGAGCGAGAAAGTATTAAGGCATGATAAAGGTTTCCTATAACGAATTGGCAAAAATGATCGATCACTCCCTCCTAGTTCCGACCATGAGTATCACGGATCTAGAACAAGGGATCGATCTAGCCCTCGCTTATGATGTCGCCAGCGTCTGCATTATGCCCTACTACCTGAAACGATGCTCGGAGCGACTCGCCGGCTCCAACGTGCGATCCTCGACCACCATCGGATTCCCCCACGGCGCAAACACGACTCAAATCAAAAAGGCCGAAGCTCTCGCCGCACTAGAGGATGGCTGCGAAGAACTCGATGTCGTGATCAATATCAGCCAAGCTCTAAGCAACCGCTGGGGGTACGTTCAAGACGAAATCGGGATTCTCACCGAATTAACCCACGCCGCAGGGCAGAAGATCAAAGTCATATTCGAGAATTGCTACTTGCAAGACTCGCACAAAATCGAACTTTGCAAAATCTGTAGCAACCTCAACGTTGATTGGGTCAAAACCTCCACCGGATACGGATCCTCAGGCGCGACCATCGAAGACTTAAAACTGATGCGAGAACACACCGCAAGCCACGTTCAAGTCAAAGCTGCCGGAGGAGTAAAAGACCTAGCAACGTTGCTTGCTGTCCATGAACTAGGTGTGAGCCGATGCGGCACGAGCCGCACCAAAGAACTCCTCTCAGCCGCCCGAACTCAACTCGGGCTTCCACCGATTCAACTCGACTCAATGCAAGCGAACGCGAACCAAAACCCAAACTACTAACCCAACAGCCCGCCCGCGAACACAACCGTCAGAGTTCTAGAACACGCGATCGGGGCGAAGGTTGTTTGCCCAATGCCCGGTCGCATCCGCCCCACGAACCTGAACTCCCTTCTCGTTCCAGTTCATCCCCGCACGTACGCTCGCAGCGCAATATCGCAACGTCAAGCCACAGCGACGACGGGACGAATCGTTCGCTTCCGAACCATGCAGCAACAAGTCGCTATGGATGGAGACTTGACCGGCTCGCAACTGATCGTAGACGACTTCGCCATACTGTTCAGCGTTATCGATCGATTGATTGAGCACATTATGCTCCGCGCTATCGCTCTCTCGGTAAGTCATATGTCCGAAATGATGTGATCCTGCGATGAACTTCATACAAGCGTTCTCGATATCCGCATCATCGATCGCCAACCAAACCGTCGCGGCCTTCGAAGGGGACAAAGGCCAGTAGCTTGCATCTTGGTGCCAAGCGACCGTCTTGCCGTCATGAGGCATCTTGCAGAAGAAGTGCGATCCCCAAGCGATCACATTCTCACCGAAAAGATCAGAGATGTACTCCACGATTCGGGGATTGGTCAGAATGTCGTAAACTGGCCCATATTTCAAATGCGCCGAGGAAATCGAATAGCTATTACCACCTTCAGCGACCACGCGCTCGAGGAGCTGGTCGAAGTACCCACGGATGTCGGCGATTTCCGTCGGGGAGTACACATCCAGAGGCGCGATGAATCCTCTCGAGTTGTAATGTTCGATCTGGCTTTGCGACAAAGCGTGAGGAGCCGAGTTCTCAACAGGGTAGAACTTCAAATCGCGCTGCATGCTTTGAAGTTCGTCTGCGGATGGGATAATGCTGTATTTGCTCATCGGTTCGCTCTTGTCACCCTTCGGTTCGTGTTGAAATGAAAAAGTCTCACTCGTGCCACATTATATACAATCTGCACCCATTGTATACAATCCTAGATCCGTTTATCGACCGAGTGGAACATCCTCCCGGTCCACTTTTTTACGAGCTTCCGCTGGAAACTCGTAAACCCGCCGATCAAAAGGATCATCGCTGACTTGCAATAAACCACCATCAGGCTTGCGAGTCATCCGAAGCACTTCTTGTCGATTCAATGGCCTTGCTCCCACCCGCCCGAATACCGCGATCTGGTTTCCTGACTCATCGACTGCCCGGTCGCGATCCATCCCCCGCGATACACACAACGCGTGTCCACCCTTGGGCAACTTGCGAGTCGCAACCAAGCATGGGTTTGGACGGGGCGAGAATCCATCGTTGCCAGGAATCTCAGGGCTGGTCAATTGCACCACCCTCAGTCCGTTCTTTCCATCTGCTACGTACGCGAACTGGCTGACGTTCGTAATCCCTAACTTCACATCATGCGCATCGTTAATCAATCCATTCGCGTTGTAAACTTGGTCCACATATGCCTCGGTGGGATTGGTGATGTCAAGAATGACCAACCCTTGCGGACCGGCAGCCACATAAGCATACGTCCTCGCCAAATAGATGCTGCTGGCATGATGCAACTCGATGCTGTGAACGAACTGCGGATCCGATAACTCGGTCACATCAAATACTTTAACCCCTTCGTCATCGCACACGAAAGCGTACCGAAACTGCACAGCAACCGACTTGGCCCCACGTAAAACCTCATGGCCAACCACACTGACAACCTTCGGTTTCGTCGGCTCGACTAAATCGATGACGACCAAACCCGCATCGCAGCAAACATAAGCGTAGTTACCTGCGATCGTTACCGCAGTCGCACCGCACAGCAATCCATCGGGATTAAAGGTCACATCGCGTTGCAAGAAGTTATTTGCAGGGTTCCCATCAAGCAGCGTCGCTGCGGAAACCATGATTAATCCTTCGTATTTGTCGGTTACATAGATATATGCGTATAAGCCGGGTACGGCTTGCTCGAAATTCTCGGGCCGATGTGTCCGTGTTGGATCCGGTGCAATGGTCGTCGGGGCAGCAACGCTCGTGGCATATTTGGTCCGAACATAAAATCGTTGCCCCAAAGGGGACACAGGCGCCGTTGTAATACGCTCCGCAAAACCCTTGTGATCGATAAATGCGATATCGAAGATTCGAAGCCCACCCTCACCACATGCTGCGTACAAATATTCGCCGCGATGCTGCAAAGAAAGAATCTCCGGCTTGCCAAATTTGGGACTCAATGCCTCGAGTATGTCTCGACCAGGATGCTCGTGGGCATGCTCTAACTCTCGATGATGCTCTTCGACATGCTTGCGGTAATTATCAGGATAAGCGATCTGATGAAGCGAACTGCCGAAGACCGCTTGAGGCTCGGTTTGCTCCGTAACGACAACACCTTCCAAGCCATGTTCGCCCGCCCCAACCCAACAGTATTTACCGATGAAGTTCGTCGCTCCCGTTCCTTGCATGAGCAACTGCGACATGATCGCGTTGTTGTCGTTGTTGATGGAAACGTGACAGTCAGTACACGACTTAGTCTCAAATGTTCCCGGCGGTCGCGTCGCGTGACTCGGATCCCATCCGCTCCCCCCTCGCACCGTGTGCGGAACGTTGGTGCTGAAAGCGATTCCGCTAAGCCCCTCGCCGCTGATCGTTTGCTGCTGAACATAAATCGACTCGCGATTGGAGTTGTAACTCCCGACGTGAATCGCACAGGAACTGCGCGCGGGACCAATGCGATTTCCCGTTACATTCCCATCGCGAGCAATCATGAATACATCATCTCGCAACGTTTGAAAATTGTACGAGATGCGATTACGCGAAACCTCGCCACCATTGTGTAAGTTCGGTGCCTTGATGTTCGCCTTCTGTGGCAAATGACAACCGAAACAGCTTGGATTCCACGAACTGTGGCAAGCGATGCAGTTCATGTTTTTATTATGGTGAGCGCAATTACCTTCCTGCGGAACTCCCCCCCAACGCATCTCTCCCGACTGATCCACATGCACCGTCTTGGCCATGTGACTTCTCGGATTATAAGACTCACTCTCCGGATCGATGGTCTCGGCGGTCTGCGTTACCACCCACTCTAAATCCTTCTCGACATTGCTGCGCTGAATCAACACCGGACGACGACCAGGCACCCTTCGGATCTCAAAACGAGGCTTGCCAAACGCAGTGCGTAACGCAAGCAGATTTGTTGGCTGCTCTCCAGAGGCCGGCCCACTGGTTGGCAACTGCGCCGGATACCCATCGCGCACCTGACTATCTACTTTGTCAATAAGGTTCTGGCTCGCATCACCGTGGCAATCGACGCACTGAATCTCAATGGCCGCTCTTACCTCACCATATAACTTGGTATCGCCATGGCCGTCTTGATAAAAGTGACAGTCCACGCAGTGCATCCCCTTTTCCATGTGGATGTCCATCAAATGCACCGGCACTCCATCGCGCTCCTTGCCATGAATCTTCTCAAATTCATTCGAAGGCTCCACGCCTGCCATCAAGTCCTTGGTATTCGGTGACTCAATCTGCTTGCCCGTGTGATCCAACAACTTCCCGCTGCGGTCCTTTTTGAAGACCGCTCGAAAGACCCAGCCATGGCCATGGAAATCCGCAAACTGCGTATGCTTCAACTGTGGATTCAGTTCGCTCACACGGTCGAGAAACTCTGGGTCTCCCCAAAGCCCTCGCGCCGAAGACTCCTCGGGGTTCGACCAAGAAGCCTCGACCAATTCTTCCGCCGTAGGATTCTTCTGTGTTCGCGGATACATGCACTCTCCGTCCGTCTCATTATCCCACCACATGTATCCCAAATAGGTGTTGATAACCGTTGTTCCCGGGTGAATGTGGCACACCATGCACTGACTTGTCGGGATACGATTGGTGAACAAATGCTGAATCGGATGCCCCGGCTCATCCTTGGGAATCGTCGGATCGATGTATTGCACCCAATCGTCCTTTTCCGATGCCGCTAACCCGCGATGACCATACTTGGCAAATGGCCCACTCGCCGTCGGCGATCGATCATTGGCATAGACGACATGGCAAGCACTACAGCCGCTGCTGCGATAGTCCCCAGCATGATCATTGGTCCCGAGGAAATTCAACGTCGGATCCAACAGTCGTGTCTTTTGTAATCCCACCATAACCGGGTCTGTGCGATTCTCGGTCCCAGGCCCCCGATTACTCAAACGCTCACGAGGCCGCCCAGGTTCCTCCGTCCGCTCTGGAATCCCAATCTCCGCGCGAAATCGCCCACCCCGCTCAAATATACGAAGGAAATTCGCCGGCTGTGAAGCTTCAAAACGGGGCAGGGGATCCAAGTATGGGAGTATCCCTTTGAAGTCGATTTCGTATTGGGTAGGAGCCGGAACATTTTGAATTCGCTGCGGCTGCCCATGCATCGAATAACTCTCGCCATACCGCGACCACTTCGTCGGTGACCCGCCGTTGTTATAGATCGCCGCTCCCCACAGCATACATCCATGCGTCATCATGCTTTTGCGCAACTGCAAAACCTCATTCGCATGGCATTGACCGCAAGCGATATGGGCTACTCGCAAATCTCCCGGATTCATAAACCGCACAAACTCCGGACTCTCGTAATTCATCAACGCATAAGATCGAACCGGATTCGCCGCCGATGGCCATAAAGCTGGATATTTGGGCGATACGTGCGACCCCTCCTTGGTAAACACATTCGCGTTTCCACCATGGCAGTCTGTACACCCTATGTTCACCGTATTCGGAGCATGCATCGTCCCAACGTCGCTATGGCAATGGATACACGATTGCCCCTTGCTCAACGCATCCGCACGACTCTGCCGAAGCATGTCGACATCGCATAAATCGTCCGGAATCGGATACGAGTCGTTCCCCGCAATCCCTAACGACCTCGCCGTGCCCCACGGATCCTTGCTCCCACTCGAATCTGAAACGACGTTATCTCTCGCCTCGCGCAATGTGGCACTTGCGTTATGAAACTTCTTTGCCCCAACCTCACCCTTGCCCTTTGACGCCCCACCGCCAAGAATTCCCTGGCCATTGGTTCGCGAAGCGTCGAACTGCACGGCAAGAAAAGTCAAAACCATCACCACAACAGACCAGCTACGCCTAGCCCCAATAAACGGTCGTGTCATCAATCGACCGAACGAGGTTGATATGCATCGCAATGGCACGATTTCGCGCACGGATGAACCTGAATTGACTTGCGATTCGGAATTCACTTGTGTTGCTGAATTCACTTGTGCTGCCGGGAAATTCCAAGTGAACATGTCTTCAATCCTCTTGTTCCCGCATCCACTAGTACTCGAAGACCGCTTCAAAAAAGCCCGCCGCTAGATTGGGGACTCCTCCATAAAGGGGCTGATACAAGTCGCGGAACCCATCTCCGACGACCAATCCCGAAACACCACCGACGAACAAAATGTTGTTGTTTAACAGCGGACGGTACTCGATCCCCGTACTCAAATCCAGGCCGATTTCATCCCGAACCTTCCCCTGAAACGTATAGATCTCCAACGGGGCGGTATGGTTAAACCACAAGTAATTCACATTGTTGATCCACTTGAGCTTCGTGGTTAAATCCGCATCGAACCCCGCGTTGACCAACTGTATTCCAGGATTCACGAAATTCGTCTGCCCCTGAAACTTGCTGCTACGCAAATTCGGGATCAAACTCTGTCGCTGTACCAGATTCACACCGAAGAGCTTGATTTGCTGTCTATTCCAGTAGCTAAACTCCCCGCCAGCAAAATTGGGATTGTCGAAAATCGCATCGAATCCATTGGCTTGGCTGTCCGTCGGGTCGGAATCCCCCGAAGCATAGAAATACGAGCAACGGAATCGAGCCCAGTCTCGGTCATAGGATAGCTCCAAAGCCCCCATGAAGGCATTGATATCTTGCTGCGAACCCGCCAACGGATTGAGCTCATCCTTGCCCGTCACGTAATAAGCAGCATGGCTAACGTTCACGCGATTGATATGCCCATTACCCGCCCATCCCAAATAATAAGCGTCAACTTGGTGCGGTGCGTAAACACCAACCGGATCTGGTCTTACCAAAAACCCATTGTCGTCAAACTTGAAACTGGCTTGATCCCTGTTGTAATGAAACGACAACTCGGTGTTGTAACCAGGAAACACAAAGTCGTTGCGGTAATAGTTCAGAATCAACGTGTTCTGATGGCGATCATCGAACGTGTTGAGCAGACTATTGGTGTCCTTCTCGGTCTGATCAAACCAAATGACGTTGTATTGGTCTTGATTGCTCAACCGATTCCCAAACAATCGCACCGCTCGATTGGTGTCTGCAAAAATGAAACCTCGAAAGTCACTGCTGAAGAACTGAGAGCCCGCTCGCATCGAAACAAAGTCGTAGTTCGGACTCATGTCGGCAAGCTTCGTCTCATAAAACCATTCCTCCACAGCCCAATCCGTACGATGCCGATTCGTACCATCGCGCACATCAGGGGATACCACCCCCAACTCCTCAACCTTCAAGTAATTCTGATTGAACACAAAGTTGGCTTTCAGCCGCCAATCAATGGGCCGAAATACCGAATCTCCTTTGAACAAATCGATCGAAGCCGAGTTGTATTGCGCAAAGAAAAATTGATTGGGGTTCCCAAAGAACTCGATCTCACCTGGTACCACCGTCGACTCAAACGGAGTGGTAGGTAACGGAGTCTGCCGGTACTCCACCAAATTCTGCGACTTGAGCCCCAGCCGCAGAAATAAATCCTGACCCGCAATCGGATAGTCTCCCTTGAGCACATTCTGATTGTAAGGATCCCACCACGCGCCTTGAACAAACGGGTAGTCATCCACCGCCGGATGCCCTTTGCCGTACCGATCCCACTGCGGCGAACCAACCCGCCACCGATCCTCCACCGGAACAAAGTGATCGTTGCTCTGCGCTTCGGTCGGAAATAAACTTGTCCCACCGGTGTAACCGGCAGGCGGATCGAACAATGTTCGAAACAAAGGTTTCCCTGCCGTCCCTTGCTCACCTAGTATCCCACTCTCCGGCAACTCGCCGCTAATGGCAGGTGGCAACTGGTTCTCCACCCCACCGGGCGGCTGCAAACTCTTCGGCTCTCTCACCCCGCCATATTCCTGGCGCAGCCCCGCTTCCTGGGCCGATACGACCGGTCCATTGCTCGCAAATGCGATCGCCATCCCGACGACCAGAATTCGCTGCAACTTGAACACTTCTCACCATAACCACATAAAAACTTGGGTTTCGTTCAAGAGATTCCGGAACTAGCGATTCTATCGGCTATCGAAGCTTTGCAGGAAAAAGGAAATCTAAGGAATTCTTTCAGTTGATCGTCCGACTTGATAAATACGGCGGATCGCAGATAGCAGAAATTTGCACAGAGCTCAAAGTCATGACCATTCGAAGGCACAAGGCTGGCAAAAATCGCCACGCACGGCGAAATAGATCCCTTGCCTTCGAATCCTTACAAGCTCGCTTGCCGTTTTCGGCTTCTCCTTGGCACAACGCGGCACTCCCCGAGGACGTCAACAACGATGCGAAAGTCTCTCCCCTCGACGCTTTAGCGGTCATCAACTTCCTGCACACAAACCCATCGAATGCATCCCCAAGTCGTCCAAACTCGGAAGGTGAAGGTGGATACTCGCAATATCCCGATGTCGATAACGATGGAACTATCAGCCCCTTAGATGTGCTTGGAGTCGTTGACTTGATCAACGCCAACGCTCCGCCCCCCCAAATACCTTTGGTCTCTGGCGAAGACGACTCATTCCTTCCCCTCGATGCAGTACTGAAGACCGATGAAGTTACCAAGCTACTTCAAAGGGCGTCGATGGCCACTCCAAGCAACGATGCGATTATCGCCATCGTCGATCGAGCCGGCCAGATTTTAGGAGTTCGAGCCGAATCGGATGTACTTGCAACCTACGCGGGGCGGACCGAAGACCTCGTTTTCGCGATCGATGGTGCGGTCGCAAAAGCACGCACAGCAGCGTTCTTTTCCAACAACCAAGCCCCCCTGACTTCGCGAACCGTCCGATTCATCAGCCAATCAACCGTCACGCAGCGAGAAGTCGAATCGAATCCTAACCTGCTCGATCAAGATTCGGTTTGGCGAGGACCAGGCTTCGTTGCACCGATCGGTGTCGGAGGCCACTTTCCTCCCACAATTGCAAACACGCCTCTCGTCGATTTGTTCGCGATCGAACACCAGAGTCGCGATAGCTCGACGCATCCTGGTTTCGATGGTATCAAAGGTTTTGGAGGAGACGATGTTTCTCTCTCGCGACGCTTCAACGTAAACCCAGCCTTCGTCGCAACTGCTGCAACCGACTACATGAAACTCTTTCCTGAATCCTACGGCACGCAATCCGGGATCCTTGGGAGAGCACAAAGCAGAGGTATCGCGACACTCCCCGGCGGAATCCCTCTCTATCGCCAAATCAAAAACGCTGCTGGTCAAGTCATGCGGGTTGATCTCATCGGCGGTGTGGGGGTCTTCTTCCCAGGACCAAACGGATTCGCTTCCTATGAACAAGGCTTCGAACACAGCGCCACTCGAGCAGCAAGCAACTTGGCACCTCAATCGGAAACGGACCGGCTCAATGCAAGCCGCGTGCTGGAAGCCGAGTTCATCGCGTTCTTCACCGCCGGTGGCACCACCTTCGGACCAAATGCGACCCCTGTGGAAAACCTTATCCCAGCCCCTCTGAAAGCCTCCATCCCTGATGTACCAGACATTCGAGGCATCAGCGGACGCATTGACTTGGTGGGTATCACCCTCGAAATCTTTGGACCACACCCAACCCGTTGGAATCCCGCTTCCGGTCAGCAACAACTTCTCCAAGTAGGCCAATCTCTTGGATTCGCAACCGGTACAAATTCTGGTGCCGATCAACCAGTACTCCCGGGAATCGCACCGGGAAACCTCGCGAAACAAGGACAAGCGGTTCCCGAAGGGTGGCTCGTTCGCCCCCATGATTCACTAGTCGATCCACTGCAAGCCTCCGATGTTGAACAAGTGATCCAAGAGGGCATAGCACAAGCCGCCATTACGCGAGCAGCAATTCGCCTCGATGCGAATTTTCGCCCGGGAGCCCGCACACGCATGGTCTTCGCCGTAAGCGATTCCGCCGGCGAAGTCCTCGGACTGTACCGAATGCCCGACGCGACCGTCTTCTCCATCGATGTCGCTGTGGCCAAGAGCCGCAATACCGTTTACTACGCAAGCGATCGCTTGCAAGATCCTGACGAAGTCGACGCGAACAACGACGGCGCCCAAGACGTACCGCGAAACACCGCTTTTACAAACCGCACCTTTCGCTTCCTTGCAGCCCCTCGTTTCCCAACCGGTGCTGAAAACACTCAACCTGGCGACTTCAGCATCCTCAATATGCCAGGCATCAATCCACTGACTGCCGAAAACGCCATACCCAACGCACCACTCCCAGCATCCCTTTACGCGAATCCAGCAACCTCAAGCGTCGTTGCATTCGACGCTTTCAACGCATCTCGCAACTTCCGAGATCCCGCCAATATTGCAAATCAAAACGGCATCGTTTTCTTCCCTGGTAGCTCCGCACTCTATAAAAACTCATCGTTACTTGTCGGTGGCTTCGGTGTCTCCGGCGACGGGGTCGATCAAGACGACGTAGTCACCAGCGTTGGTGAGCTTTCTTTGACAGCACCTGCCAACCTGCGAGCCGATCAGTATTTCGTCGCCGGCGTGCGACTTCCTTACCAAAAATTCAATCGCAATCCTCTCGCATAAACACGGTCCTCGTAAAGCTCCCCTCCCACTGAATAGTATTCCCTCGCGCGCACTGGGCTGAACCTCTCCCAATTCGCGCGCAAAAAGCGCGCTGCTCCCCCTCGCCCGCTGGCGGGAGAGGGGGCCGGGGGGTGAGGGTGGCGACCGCGCAACCCCAAGCGCACAAACAACTTACGCCACCCCAATCCCAATCGCAAAAGCAGCCATTGCGCGGACTTTCCCCTCACACCCAGCCCCTCTCCCCGACCCGGGGCGAGGGGAGCAAAACAC
>JBJONT010000317.1:0-12184 GCA_046051705.1 Planctomycetota bacterium
CTGGAGATATGCACAAGCGTCGGCTGTGTACTGCGTCGGTTGTGGGGCTTGATGGTACCGTTGATCTTTACCAATTGATGAGTGAGGAAGAAGCGGACGAGGAGTTGATACGTCGATACTCCGAGGGATTAGCTTTGTATGAGGGTGGGAAGAATTTCAGGGAGACAGCGCGTGTCTTTGGGGAGTTGGTTCAGAAATATCCCACGGATGGTCCTTCGTTGATCATGTTAGTCAGGGCAGTTAATGAGTTGGTCAATCCGGCAGAAGTCTTCTCACCGGTTTGGAAAGCAGCGACAAAGTAGTAGGATTCGAAGGAATGCTCAAAGATTTAGAGAAAACCTGAAAATTTGACATTTATCAGACGACAAACAAAAATGGAAACCAGTCGTAGTAAAGATGATTTGATCTGCGGCATTTCCCCTAAAATCCAAGTCGGAATCTAAAAGTTCGCTGGTTCGGAGAGACTCCTGTGTTATTCATCCGAAAAATGCGACTTCATGCAGGGCCTTTGGCTCTTTCGACCGCGTTGGTGCTACTGGGTGGACTCTGGCAGTTTGTCATCGAACCTTCTCGGCTCGATGAAGGGGTGCTTGCGAGTGAAGGTGGCAAGGTTTCCGGAAGTACATTAGCGGGATTGGTGATCGGAAGTCTTGCCGCTGGAATTATCTTTTTCGAGATGTTGCTTTGGCCTCGAAAACGGCTTCGGAAGTACAAGTTAGGTCGGACGAAGTATTGGTTGGCTTATCACTTATGGTTGGGGTTGGCTTGTGGGCCCCTAGCCTTCATCCATTCTGGGTTTCGTTTTGGTGGCACGTTTACAACCGTGTTGATGGTGTTGCTATTGTTGGTGTTGGGAAGCGGAGTGTTTGGATGGTTGATGCAGGTGATCATACCGAGGTGGATGTTAGGAAGTCTGCCGCAGGAGACGATCCCGAGTCAGATCGATGACGTTTCGTTGCTCAGTGCGTTGGAGAATCGTCAGATGTTGACGGTGGTTTTGGGAACGAAGCCCGATCAAGCCGGAAAGATGGTCGGCTTGGAGAAACACTTAGAGACACTTAAACGAGGTGGTTCGTTTGTCGATGGGTTTTCAGGTAAGCAGATCGTTGTTGGGGCGGTGCAAAGGCGCGATCCGCAGCGAACGGCGATGGGACAAGAAGGATTCGGGGAGTGCTCGCCTGCGGATCGGATGGTGATCTGGAAACAGTATGTCGAAGTGATCGAGCCATTTTTATTAAGAGGATTTGCCGGCCTCGATGGTTCAGTTGGTTTCGATCGGGTGGGGGCTAAGCTTTCGCCTTTGCGGACTGTTCAGCGTGCGCAAGGCTGGTTTTCGAGTTTGCGGGAAGCTTGTTCGCAGGAGGCGATTCCTGTGGTGGAGCGATTGCAGGGAACGGTCATGCAGCGGCTGCAATTCGATGCGCAGAGAATGGCACACGCTTGGTTGCATCGTTGGGTAGCTTTTCATGCCGGGATCAGCGTGTTGTTAACCGTATTGTTGGTCGTTCATATCATTGAGTCCTTAAGATACATTTAGGCGATCGGATCGCGAGGCATTGAGATGGCGATAACAGGCAAGCAGCGTGCATCGCGAATCGATCGGCGTTATACGTCCATCGAGGATGTCTCTATTCGCTGGAAGCGATGGTTGGGTGTTGTTGGATTGCTATTGGGATTGCTTTATGGCAGTTGGATTTTGTTTGGTGTTGGTAGTCGCAAGCAATTGAGTACAGGGGACTTATCCAAGGCGCATTTTGCTTGGAATGAAACGGGTTGCGAGCAATGTCATGCCGCTCTGGCGCCCATTCGCGAGGTAAGTTTCGGCCGCAGTTCCGAAGTTATCGCTTTGAACAACGAGAAGTGCAGCGTATGTCACAGGATGTCTGGGCATTTTGAATCGAGGACGAAGCCCGAGATACTCAAAGGAGAGTCCTGTGTGGCGTGTCATCATGAGCATCTTGGATTCCACCATAATCTGCTTGATATCGCGGATAGCAGTTGCGTCCGATGCCATGCGGATTTGACTCCTTACGCGAAGGATTCCACGCGGGTGCTTGCGAAGGTTACAAGCTTCAGCGATCACCCAGCGTTTCGTAAGATCGAGCAAGCCGAGGATCCGGGGACAATATCTTTTAGCCATGTGCAACACATGCAACCTGGTCAGCCAAAGACGGTAGGAGATGCCACGGCTTTGAAGTGGGAGGGGGTACAAGATTGGTCGAATCGTTATGCGTTGAAGCGACCTGAAGGGGCTCAGGGATTGATTCAGCTCAAGTGCAGCGATTGCCATGAGCCTGATTATCCCGGTACGAGTCAACGGTTTTATCAACCTGTGCAATTTCAAAAGCATTGCGAGGTGTGTCACAAGACACCGGTGCCACATGGATTGGATATGGTGCGATCGATCGAAGCGGACCGCGAGCGAGTCGCCGGTGCAGTGCTTCGAGTTACTGGTGCGGATCGCGGTGTTGCTGCTGCGAATCGCAACGAAATCGGTGACGACGCAGAGGAGGAAGTAACCAAGCCGGATGTGTTGCGAGAGGTCTTGCAGAAGTTGCAAACCAACAGCACAGGCGAATCGTTCTCGCAAGTCATGGAGCGAGATGTCGAGGGTGCGCGAAAAGGATTGTTTGTGTCGTTGGGGTGTAAGAAATGTCATCAGCTTTATCAGCCTATTTCGACTACTACTGCTGCTGCTGCTACTGCTTCACCAAACGATGCTTGGGCTCGCGAGATTGTCGAGCCTAGCAAGATTCCCACGCAGTGGCTTGCCGATGCAAGTTTCACCCATGGAGCCCACCTACAAATGGAGTGCAAGGCGTGTCATACGTTGGGTGGGAATGCCAAGGAAGTGATGATTCAGGGGGTAAAGAGCTGTCGAGAGTGTCATATCAGCGATCCTGGACAGCGAGCGAAAAAGGGACAATCCAACCCGCATGTGGCGACGGCGGATTGCATCGATTGCCATCGATACCATCACGGTTCTGCGGTTGGCGATCAGATTGGATTGCAGCCATGAACAATGACTATGAGCCAAGAGGACGTCGCTTGCCCGCCGGTAGTCATGAGCCAGTTAAGAGTCATGAGCCAGTTGTAACGCCAGGTATAGTGTGGAAGTTTTTCAGTTTGAGTGTAGCTTTCCTTTTGATGGTGGTTTGCTGTGGGTGGGGGACATCTCGATGGTGCTATTCGCAGGAGCCTGGGTTGGTCAGGGAGGTTGTTAAAGATTTCTTTGTCCGGCAGGATTGCAATTCATCGAATTGTCATGGGGCAGCGTTGGATGTCGGGGGCGTTGGAGGTAGGGGAGAGTTGGGGTATGGAAGTGAGATTTGGAAGCAGGCTGGAGAGATTTGGTTTCAGCGTGATCCACATTCGAGCGCTTATGTTGGGTTGTTGAGTCAAGAGTCGTATAGGATCGTTCGCGCGTTATGGCCTAGTGGGGACTCAGAGGTTCCAGCATCGCCGAAGGATCCGAGGTATGAGGCTTTTTTGGAAGCGAAGTGTGTGGCTTGTCATGCCAGTGAGTTTTCGCCGAAGAGCCAGCGCACGTTGGGTGTGGATTGTCAGAGTTGTCATGGACTAGCAAGTGCTTGGGGAGAAGGGCATTATTCCCAAGATTGGAAGGCTAAAGGAGAGTTACGCTTTGAGGATCAGACGGCGAAGGGGCGAGTGTGCACGCCGAATATTTGGGTATTGGCCAATAGTTGTACGGCTTGCCATGTTGGGGATTTGGGACGCGATAGAGAGATTCGCGATGAAGGTGGAGTTACGGTTCAGTTGGGGGTGCGCGAGGTAACGCATGATTTGATGGCCGCAGGGCATCCGCCGACATACTTCGAGTTGGGCAATTACTTGGCGAGGTATCCGAAGCATTGGGATACACCTTCGATTCCAGGGGAGGACGGCAGTGATGCTGCGTTAGATACTTGGAGGGTGGGCAAGCTCGTATCGGCCCAGCGTCGGTTGGAGTTACTTAAAGAACGGATACAGCAGGGTGTGGTGATGGAGTTGACCGAGTACCGTTGCACCAGTTGCCATCATCGTTTGGAAAAAGCTGATGGCTTGGTGGGGCAGCCCGAGTGGGATGGATGGTATTTAGAGCAAGTCGACGTAGCGTTGATGTTGAGTGATGAATTGGTGGTCGGCGGTGGGAATTCTGATCCTGAAGCGGGGCTTGCAAGGTGGCGTCGAGGTCGCGAAGAGTTGCAGCGATTGATGTGTGGTGGTGAATCACTTTGGAGTGAAAAGCGTCGCGAGGAGATTCTCAGGGGTTGTGATGAGATGTTAGGGGTATTAGATCGAGTGGTGGAGAATCGGGCCGCACTGAAGATACCTTCTGATTGGAGTGAGATAGATAGAAGGTTGTTGGAAAAGAGAACACGAGCGAGTTGGGAGTCGTCGGTGCAGTTGCAGCAGGTGCTTCGATCGATAGCCCTCAAACGCGGGGTGGAAGAGGCGAAAGATGTGCGAGGAGTGTATCAGCCATCTTGGGGACTTGGTCAGCAGCAGTGGCGGCGAGGGGAGCAGATGCCGTTTGCGGGATCGGCTCGGCATCCTCGAGACATATCCGATTGGTTAGAGCAGATAGCAGAAACGTTGAAGCAGAAACCATGAGCTCACTTGTTGAACGGCAGGTAGGAACCCGGATCGCCAAGATGCTGCAGGATGTGCAGCACTGGCAGGGTTATGTCGGTGATACGGATATTCAGCGGATAGCTGGACAGGTAGGTGAACCGGTTCGGGTGATACAAGACGTCGTGAGTTTCTTTCCCCATTATCGGCGGACTCCTCCGGCGCAGTGTCGTGTTTCTATTTGTCGAGACATGAGCTGTCGGCTACGGGGATCGGTACAGATTGCCGAAGAGTTACGAGGTTTGGTGTCAAAGGTGGGAGAGGATCGGTTAAGTGTGCACGAAGCATCGTGTTTGGGACGATGCGATCGAGCGCCGGCGATGTTGATTGAAAACACGGTATCCTTAGATATTGAAAACACCGTATCTTTAGATAAAGACAAAGTAGCAACCGGTCATGGGCCCTCGCAGCGGTTGGTAGTAGGTAGGGAGGTTCATGTCTACCGAGAGATCGTCGCAAAGGTGCTTGCGGGTGAGCAAGTGCCAACCGACAGCGATGCAGAGCGAGCGGAGCAGACGCTTGCGCGATCCCAGATTGACTGTTACAGAGCGAGTGGAAGCTATGCGGGGATAGCGAGCAAGTATTCAGCGGTGCGGGGTTTTTTGTTGGATCCTAGTACCGAGAGGATCATTCAGTCGTTGAAGACGGCTGGTTTGTTGGGGATGGGTGGGGCCGGTGCGCCGGCTTATTCGAAGTGGGACGAAGCTCGCTTAGCGCCTGGAGATACGAAGTATGTCGTGTGCAATGCGGATGAGAGTGAGCCGGGGACGTTTAAGGATCGCGAGATTCTTTTAGCGGCCCCGCATCTTGTAATAGAGGGGATGATACTCGCGGCGCTTGTTAGTGGAGCAAGGCAAGGGTTCATCTACATTAGGCACGAATATGAAGAGCAGATCGAGCGATTGGAAGAAGCCATCGAGGAGGCTCAGCGACTTGGAGCGTTGGGTAAGAATATTTTTCAGAGTGGGCGAAGTTTTGACTTAGAGGTTTTTGTTAGTCCTGGGGGATATGTGTGCGGTGAACAGACCGCTTTGATCGAGGCTTTAGAGGGGAAGCGATCGGAACCTCGCAATCGGCCACCGGAGTTGCAGACCAATGGACTGTACGATCAGCCGACGATTCTCAACAACGTCGAGACGTTCGCTTGGGTGCCCTCGATATTGTTGCGTGAAGCGTCCGTGCAAGCTGGGGATCAGGGAGCGGGTAGTCAGAAGGTTGCAGCGAATGTTGTCGTGGGTGGGAGTTGGTATCGGGGGGCGGGTTGTAACGGAGCGAAGGGGCGTCGTTTTTTCAGTATCAGTGGGGATTTGGAGAGGCCTGGGGCTTACGAAGTACCTTGCGGCATCACGTTGGGAGAATTGATCGATGAGTATGCCGGTGGGATGAAGGGAGGGGTTGGATTGTTAGCCGTTGCGCTCAGTGGCCCTTCGGGGGGCTTTTTACCTGCGATGTTGCCCGAGCGATCGATTCGGTTGGCGAAGAAACTGGATGCTCAAGGGGCGGAGACATCGGAGTTGAAGTATCCGATGTTGGTTGGGGTTCCGACGGACATCAGGAATTTGCCTTTGGACATCGAAGCGTCTCGGGAGATCGGATTCATGCTTGGGGCGGGCATCGTGGTCTATGGTGTTGGAAGCGACATGTTGGATCAAGCGATTGCTTGTAGCTCGTTTTATCAGCGAGAGTCATGTGGCAAGTGTGTGCCTTGCCGGTTGGGCTCTCGCAAGCTTGTAGATATGGCCGTTTCGTTGTCTGAGGAAGTCAAAGGTAAGTCTTTGTCAGGTGTCACAGGCAAGCATGACGAGTTCGTAGCGGAGTTGGTCGAGAATGCCAACGTGTTATCTCGGATTATGCGAACGACGAGCATTTGCGGGTTGGGGCAAGTTGCAAGTGAGCCGTTCCGGACGTACTTGAGATTCTTTCATTCGGTGTAGTTTTTTCGGTAAAGTAGATACATCATGGCGACAGAGCAAGAACAAGAACATGGCGAGTACATCAGTGCGCGCGAAGAAGCTTTATTTGCTCGCGACATCGATGGTCAGTTGATCCGAGCGGCGGATGCGACGTTGGGTGATTTGGAGCAAGATGTTCGGATCACCATCGATGGTCAGGAGGTTGTTGTCAAGAAAGCGGTACCGTTGCGGAATTCGCAGGGTGTGGTCGCGGTCAATGAGCGAGGGGAGTTAGTCCCGAGGCCGACGACGATTTATGACGCGGTGACGCAGCTTTATGTAAAGAGCATTGAAGATATCAATCCGGTGCCAGTGTTATGCCACCGGGAACATTTAAGACCCGTAGGGGTATGTCGAGTTTGTTTGGTGGAGATCGAAGAGCGGCGCAAGAGTGGGCGGGTGAAGAAGGACTTGGTGTCGGCTTGTACGTACCACGTTAAGGAGGGGATGGTCATCACGACTTTAGCGAGTCGCGAGAATCCCAAGACGGTCGAGACGATTCGCGATTCAGTCGGAGTGATCGTAGAGCTGTTGGCTTCGGAGCATCTGTCCGCTGGGGAGCTTGAAGGTTTGGTGGAAGCCCCAAAGGCTTATGAGCCGAACGAGTTAAAGAAGTTGGTGCATCGATTTGTTCCGGATCCGATGCGAATGCGTTATGCCCCCAGTGGGTTAGCTGGCAGGCGGGGGGTAGATACATCGTCGGAAATCATTTCGGTCAATCATGATGCTTGCGTGATGTGCCAGCGTTGCACGAGGGCTTGTAATGACATCAAGCACAACGATGTGATGGCTCGGTCGGGCAAGGGTTATCAAGCGAGGATTGCTTTTGACATGGATTTGCCCATGTTGGAGAGTTCGTGCGTTTCGTGTGGGGAGTGTGTGATTTCGTGTCCTACGGATGCATTGCAATTTCGGCCATTGGTGGTGGAGAAACAGATCGAGAAGTTGGCTGGAGAGGGAGGAGATGCCGTAGGTAGGCATGAAGGCCGTTCGGTAGCGGTTCTCTCTCCGGAGGAGATGTTGCAGATCCCTATCTTTTCAGGGATTCCGTATAAGTTCTTGCAGTTCAACGGTGGGGCTTGCGTGCGTCGCGTGTTGCAAGCTGGAGATGTGTTATGTCGTGAGGGTGATTATGGAGCGACGGCTTATTTGATTCAGAGGGGCAAGTTCGAGATACAGTTTCGGCGCAAGGGGGCTGTCAAAGCGCCGCGTGAGGGGAAGGGTCGAGGGTTTCTAGGGTGGTTTTCTGGGGGCAGCACAAGTGTACCGACGTTAGCGACAGGGAGTGATACGGCTCCTCAGCGGGTCGAGGACAAAGTGTATCGCGGAGTGGAAGATGTGATCCTTGGGGAGATGGCTTGTTTGAATCGATATCCTCGGACAGCGACGGTAGTGGCGGTCGAGGAGTCCGAAGTCATTGAGATCGGAAGCAATGTGTTGTACATGTTGCAACGCAACGGTGCGAGTCGTCGGGTGTTGAATGAAGCTTATCGGCGTCATGCGCTCAACACGGACTTGAGCCGTATACCCATCTGCAAAACCTTGTCGCCCGAAGAGCTCAAGAGCTTGGCGAAGGGAGTGGAACTGATGAGCGTAGAGCCGGGCCAGCCAATTTTCCGAGAAGGAGAGATCGGGCGGGATCTGTATTTGGTGCGATTGGGATACGTCAAGGTTTCGCGGATGCAGGGGATGAGGGATCAAGTCGTCAACTACATCGGTCCTGGCAGTATCGATGGGAGCATAGGGGTGTTTGGAGAAGTCGCCGTATTGTCCAAGCTATATGAGGGAGAGTTAACAGACGAGTTGCAGGCGCTCAATTATGTTGCAGGATTGCGGACATCGAGTTGTTCGGCGTTGGATCACGTCGAGTTAGTAAGGATTGATGGAGAGCTGATCCGTCAGATTGCCGATAGCAATTCCGAGTTCAAGCGGGTGTTGATAGAGCGAGCAGAGTCGTTGTTGCGTCGCGATGCGAATCGAGTGCCTGTTGAAGACACCATGAAAGCGAGCTTCGTGTCGCAAGGGTTATACAATGCGCAGAGTTTGCTCGTGTTGGACTTAGAGTCTTGTACTCGGTGCGATGAATGCTCGAAGGCTTGTGCCGATTCGCACGGGGGGCAGACAAGGTTGGTGCGCGAGGGATTGCGTTTCGAGAACTTTTTGATTGCGACGAGTTGTCGGTCGTGTACTGACCCGTATTGCTTGGTCGGGTGTCCTGTGAATGCGATTTTTCGCGAGGGGGACAAAGAGATAGTCATCGAGGATCACTGCATAGGATGTGGGCAGTGCGCGACGAATTGTCCTTATGGCAACATCACGATGGTCGGACATCAGGATGGATATCGGCAGGAGGGGCAAGAGAAGATCCCGGTGATTCGCCAGAGAGCGACGACTTGTGACCAGTGCAAGAGCATTGGAGGAACGCCGCGATGCGTATATTCCTGTCCGCATGACGCTGCGTTTCGCATGACGGGTGAAGAATTGATTGGGCAGTTAAAGCGATAGCCGGTGGGCGAGGGTTGCGGAGGTTGAAAAGTCGCTACAATGCTTGCAAGTAGAGGGTTGCGGTTTGCGCAGCGGTAGTAGAGTCTTGACGAGTCGTTTGGGATCGAAGGAGCATCAGGATGGCAGAACAAGTTGGAATAGCAACGCCTTGGGTATCGATCGAAGAGGCGCGTCGAGGGGAATCGGTTGGGCGGATGGTTCAGGTTCGAGGCTGGGTGCGGACTCGTCGCGACAGCAAAGGTGGGTTTAGTTTTATCGAGCTCAACGATGGGAGTTCGTTCGGGAATTTGCAGGTGATTGCCGATGGGAAATTGAGCAATTACGAAGCGGACGTATTGACGTTGACCGTCGGTTCGAGCGTGGTGGTGGAGGGAGAGTTAAAAGCTAGTCAGGGGCAAGGTCAGGCGACTGAGTTAGCTGCGAGTTCTATGCGGGTGATGGGGTTAGCGAGCGCGACGGATTATCCGTTGCAGAAGAAGCAGCACACGTTTGAGAAGCTGCGAGAGTGGGCGCACTTAAGGCCTCGGACGAATACTTTTGGAGCGGTTACGCGCGTACGGGATCGGATCAGTTTTGCGACGCACGAGTTCTTTCATCAAGAGGGGTTTGTGTTGGTGCACACGCCGCTGATTACGGCGAGTGACTGTGAAGGGGCTGGGCAGATGTTTCGCGTGACGACTTTGCCGCTCGATCAATTGCCGATGGTCAACGGCAAGGTAGATACGAGCAAAGATTTCTTTGGCAAGTCGGCTTATTTGACCGTTAGTGGTCAGTTGGAAGGCGAAGCGTATGCTTGTGCATTGGGCAAGATCTATACATTTGGTCCGACGTTTCGCGCCGAGAATTCGAATACTTCTAGGCACTTATCCGAGTTTTGGATGATCGAGCCTGAGGCGGCATTCTATGAGCTTTCCGACAACATGGGGCTTGCCGAGCGTTACTTGAAGTTCATGATTCGCGAGACGCTTGAGCATTGCGCCGAGGATATGGATTTCTTTGAGAAGCGGATACAGCCCGGGTTGTTAGCTTCGTTGCAGTTGGTCTTAGACAAACCGTTTGTGCACATGTCGTACACGGAGGCGGTAGAGGTATTGAGCAAGTGTGGAGAGAAGTTCGAGTATCCGGTTAGTTGGGGTACGGACTTGCAATCCGAGCACGAGCGATATTTGACAGAGAAGCACGTTCAGGGGCCGGTGATTTTGTACAACTATCCCAAGGAGATCAAATCGTTTTACATGCGATTGAATGACGATGGGAAGACTGTTGCAGCGATGGATGTGTTGGTGCCAGGTGTTGGAGAGATCATCGGGGGTTCGCAGCGTGAGGATCGACTCGAGTTGTTGATCGAACGGATGGAAGCTTCGGGGTTAAAGGCTGAGGATTATTGGTGGTATTTGGATCTGCGTCGATTTGGCTCAGTCCCACATGCTGGATTTGGTTTGGGGCTTGAGAGGATGGTGCAATACACTACAGGGATGGCGAATATTCGGGATGTGATCCCGTTTCCTCGAACGCCTGGCAATTGTGAGTTCTAGGCGTTTCTTGGGGGGTGGGGGATCATGGAGAGTCTGTTTCACAGGTCCGCTGGGCAGTTGTTGCATGTGACTTCGTTGCCTCATGAGCCTCAAAGCGGATGGGACTTTGGCAGTGGGGATTTGGGGCCGGGAGCTTATGAGTTCGTGAAGTTTCTTTCGCGGGCTCATCAGCGGTGGTGGCAAGTCTTGCCCGTTGGCCCGGTCGGGTATGGATATTCGCCGTATCAGTCCCCTTCGTCATTTGCTGGGAATCCATTATTGATCAGTCCCGAACTATTGGTTCGCGATGGGTTGTTAGACGAGCAGGATGCACAGAGTGCAAGTGCAGCGATCAGGGCGCATGGTGCTCGCGCGAGCGGTGAGCAAGCGAACCGTGAGTATGTAATCGGCGAGCAAGTTGATTTTGAACAGACTGCGGCGGTTCGCCTGTCGCTCTTGAGGAGGGCCTTCGAGCGTCGTGGCGGGATGGATGCGCGGTGGCATCAAGGTTGGGATGAGTATCGTCATCAGCAGCGCGAATGGTTGGATGAGCATTGTTTGTATGCAGCTTTGAAGGTCCATCATCACGAGAGTGCTTGGACGCAGTGGGAGGAGGGGTTGCGTCGTCGCGAGGAAGGAGAGTTGCTTCGTTGGCGGGAGCGATTGCGGGAGGAGTGTGAGTTTGAGTCGTTCGTTCAGTACGAGTTCGATCGGCAGTGGAGTCAGTTGCGAGCTTTTGCGTCGGATTCTGGAGTGCGGATTTTGGGAGACATCCCGATCTTTGTGTCGATGGATAGTTCCGATGTTTGGGGTAATCAGCATTTATTTGAATTGGATCAGGAAGGGCATCCGACGGTCGTCGCTGGAGTTCCGCCCGATTACTTTTCAGAGTTTGGGCAGCGTTGGGGGAATCCTCTGTATCGTTGGAGTGAGCATCAGCGCGATGGATATCGGTGGTGGATCGAGAGGTTCAAGCGGGTGTTGCAGTGGTGTGATTTGGTTCGCATCGATCACTTCAGGGGTTTTGAAGCTTATTACGCCATAGCGGCCGATTCGCCGGATGCTCGGATTGGGGAGTGGCGAGAGGGTCCGGGAGAGGATTTTTTCCGCAGTGTAGCGCGGGGTTTCAGCGATGCACGGGGTTTCAGTGATACGCGGGGGCTCAGTGATACGCGGGGGCTCAGTGATACGCGGGGTTCCGGTGATGCAGCGGGCTCCAGTGCGGTTCAAGGGTTGGGTGAGTTTCGCAGTGGTGAGTTGCCAGTGGTCGCGGAGGATCTAGGGTTTATTACCGATGGGGTTCGTCGGTTGCGGGATGCTTTTGGGTTTCCTGGGATGCGGATATTGCAATTTGGTTTTGGGAGTGGTGGGGCGGGTTCGCAAGACTTGCCAATCGTTATTCGGTAAATAGTGTCTCGTATACGGGGACACACGATAACGATACGGTGGTTGGATGGTTTCAGAGTCAGCCTGGGCAAGGCAGTGTGCGGACGGCTGAGGAGATTGACCGGGAGCGAACGTTTGCTTTGCGATATTTGGATTGCAGACCGGAAGATATTCATTGGGCGATGATACGTGCGA
>JBJONT010000318.1:0-10717 GCA_046051705.1 Planctomycetota bacterium
GGCTTGTTTCTGGGATAGGTTGCAAGATGGGTTATTCTTTTATTGCCCGCCGAGGGGTGACGCTTGTTGAACTTCTCGTTGTTTTTGCCATTCTCAGCGTGTTGATCGGGTTATTGCTGCCGGCCGTCCAGGCTGCTCGAGAGGCTGCACGAAGGACACAATGTGCCAGCAATTTACGTCAGTTCCATTTCGATTTTCGGTCCAATGATGATTTCAAACGGGATCGATTTCGGGAGATCGAATTGGTGAATATCTGTCCCACGTCGATCAAAAGGTTTGGGTATCGGCGCAATCAATTTGCGGATTCGGACGAAGCGAAACGCAATTCAAGCAGTACGATGCAGTTTTACGAAGATGCATCCGGGGGGCAGCGATTAGCGTTGAGGTATTCTGGAGGACTATTCTCCGAGGAGAATGTGCGCAACGGGACGACACTGGCAGTCATTCAAGAGTTGATCGATTATCGGCGTCACAGCAAAAGCTTAGCGAATTACCTTTACTATGATGGGCACGTGCAAAGCATCCCCGCTGAAGCGATCGAAGAGTGGATTCAACGGAGATGGAATTTTTTAGAAGTTGGACAAGGGGCGTACAACGATTGATCGTAGGTGGGTTAGTCCGCTTTGACGATTTCAAATTGATGGGGTTGCATCGTTAAAGTTTCCGTAACTGTTGCATCCAGTTCGGCAACCTTTTGTAGCCGTTGATCGATAAGATCCTTTTTCTTCGCCTCTAGTTCTTCGCGTGGGACGGCAGCGTAGACCCAGTCTGGAACACCGGTAAGGACAATGCCGCGAAAAATTTGATCGTGATGGTAGCGATTTTTGTTCTCGACTGCTTCTTTTACTTTTTTCGCTTGGTCAGCAATTGGTCCGGTTTTGAGAACTTCGGCAGAGATGTCGATTCCTTTCGCCAATGACTCGGAGTTGAATTCAGCGACTGCGATGGAGTCGATGCGAATTTGGTAGTTGCCCGGTTCCAAGCCGGTGACTTGGATTTTGTAGTCGTTTAGCTCGTCGAGTATGGGTGTCCAAGGGAGAATGCTTGCCGCATCTTCTGGGAAGAATGGTAACGCTTGATCGAGTTTCTGGAATTTGACCCCTTTTCTAGAAGCTTCCAGACCTTCAACACTGCATTTTTCCTTCGAAACGACTTTGTTTTGTGCGGCATCGATAGAGACAGAGGCGACGAGGGTTGGGAAGTTCAACCCTTTTAAGATGGAGGCAGCCATGAGGGCTTGGCCTGGTGGTCCGGGGTGAACTGCGTCACCTGCGGTGATGCGGTTGTATTTTTCATTTTTAGAACGGGCAGAATCGAGGACACCTAGGTAGGGATGGAATTGATCTACGAATGTCCCCTGGTTTTTTTCAGCGATGGTTCTTACGCCGTCAGAGAACTTCTCCAAGGTTTGGTTGTATCCCGTAAGAGCCGTTTTGCCTTGTTCATCGTTGTCGAGGGGTTGTGGAGTTACCCAAGCGGTTCGAATGTTTGCAGCTTTGGCTTGGTCTGCCATCCCCTGCAAGCCGTCCATGTACGGTTTGAAAGTTTGATCGGAGAATTCGCGATAGGAGCCATCATTCATACCGAAGTCGACGGTCATGGCGGTAGGTTTATGCAGCAGGACATCGCGAGTGAACCGCGAGTTGCCGCCGACGGAGCGATCACCACCGATACCGACGTTGCGGAAGGTGATTTTCCAGTTGGGAAAACGGGTGACTGTCCACATCTCGACGTAATTCGAGTAGAGGTGTTGTTCGGTGATACTGTCACCGATCATGACGACTCGGTCCCCGTCACGGAAGAAGAAGTCTTCGGCAAAGATGGAGTTGGTTCCAAGACTGGAGACCAATGCGAAGCAGAATGCTTGGAGGTGTTTTTTCATCGGAGATTCAGGTGGGTGGGGAATTCGCTTGGAGGCGTATTGCAGGATTGCGTGAATCTTAGCAGATCCTATGGTGGCCATGTTGTTGCGACCGATGTCGACAAGGCTCTGGCTTGCGAGTTTTCCTATCCGAGTTCTGCGACCGACCTGAGGATGTTTTCTACGGATTTTGCGTCGTGGATGCGCAAGAATCCGATTTCTGGTAAGAGGGTTCTGGTTTCAGAATCACCAGTCCAAATTGGTTGTTGGAAGAGAACGTCACCTGAACCATCGGAGTGTTCACGCCGATAGAGGTCTTTCAGCTTTTCAGGGAAGTGGCTTTGGATGGTGGTTGATCGCCCCCCTCCATCGATCGTGATTGCTCGCTGGTTGGTGATCAGGTAAACCGTTTTTAATTGTTTGCGGTAAGCGACCAAGGGCGAGGCAAGCATTCCGATTCCAACTAGTAGGAACGGGATGCCGAAGAGGGGGAAGAAGTCAAATCCTTTATTGAACTGAGGAATTTGGAAGCCCGCCGCAGCTGTCATCCAGAATATAGCGAACGCAGTCCAGGGTATCGCAAATAAGAATGAGCCTATGCTTATGGCTGAAAAGAAGTGTGGCTTTGGCATCCCGCTCCAGAGGACTTTTTCATCGCGATCAAGTTCTCGAGAAATCAAGTCTCGCAGGTTGTGAGGAATGTTTTGGTCGAGCATGACTCAGGGCGTTGGAAGTTTAGAGGTGTCAACTTGGGAGTCGTGAAATCAGAGGGAACGGGTGCATTATGCTTATATTGGCTGGTTTTAGTTTTTAATTAGGCGCGCTCGTCGAGGTCACCGAGCGGGATGGGATCGTTTGGAGTTTTGGCTAGGAAGTTTTTGGTTTTTCGGCCTGGGCTTGCAGGTCACGCGATAGTGCTTGTAATTGTTCGAGGGATTGGTTGCTTAAGCTGTCGGCGTCACTAACTGCCACGCCTAGGATTTTCTGCAAAGCCCTGATTAACCGAATCTCCCCTTGGATAAATCCTTCCAGAAGTCCCTCTTGGCGACCTTCCATGCGGCCTTCAATTCTCCCTTTTCGTTTACCTTCGTTGATGAGTTGGTCGGCGATGGATCCAGGTTCGATTCGAGATGGGAGGATTTTTTGAACGGTCATAGTCAAAGTTCTCACCGGGACATTTGGATTACTAGCCAGGATATAAAAGACAGCCGCTTTCAAGCGTGCGACTTGAGCGTCCAAGGATGCATTGACGAGCAGTCGTCTTAAAATAGTTTCAAGCCTCTCGGCTAGATCTCTGCGTCGACTGTATTTTAGCAAGCTCAGGGCGCTTTGCAAAAAAGGATCACTAGCAAGTTTATTATCGGGGATTACCGAGAGATCAAGGATTGGGAAGGAAAATCTGACGCTGTAGGGAAGAATGGCATCGGGAGTACCAAGTAGTTCATCAAGGCTTTTTGGGGAACTCCATGGGGATTCACCGTGATAGATCACTAAGGGGAAAACCGGGTAAAGGGGTATGCCATTGCGATTGGATTGTTCCCAAACTCGAACGATGTATCGAAGAAGTTGAAATCCAGTCATTCGATCGGATTGACTTTTGTGCTCAAAGAGCAAATAGACGTAGGCCGTTTGAGACTCACCTTTTTCGTTTAACCAGGGGGCTGAATAGAGCAAGTCCGCGTGGCTATCTCTCAATTGATCATCGACGAAAGAGTCTTTTTGCAGTTCGAGTGAATCGAGATCTAGTGCCTGTGTAATCGCCGCAGGTACATGTGACTCGATCAAGCTCCGCACGGCGGAGGCGTGGGAGAACGCAAAGCGAAAAAAGTTGTTGTGGGGGGAAGGAAGGTTCGAGTCGTCCATGCATTTAATTTTAGGGCGAATCGGTTTTTTAGTCTGATTTGGTCAAACTAATTTCTTTTGCTAGCTCTCGGGAGGGAGGGCATCGAAGCCTGGAAGAAGTAACTGTTGATGGGTTCTGGGTTTCGGAAACACATCGCGACGCTTGCGACTGCCATGCCGCTTTGCAACTTCCACTGCTTTCTCGCGAGCTTCGCCGGTTTGCCTTATCTCATAGATTTTTGCTTTCGCTTCCCTGATCGCTTGTGCGTGATCGACGATTGGGGATGGATAGTCCCTTCCAATTTCACATCCATATCGAACTTGTTCGTCCCGCGTTAGTTTGGATGGATTCCAAATCAAAGCAGTAGGGACTTGCCGCAACTCCGGAACATAGCGTCTTACGAAGTCACCCGTCGGGTCTTGATCCTTTCCCTGTTTCTCCGGGGAGTAGATTCGGATGGTATTGATGCCAGTGACTCCCGACTGCATTTGGATTTGTGGGTAGTGAATCCCTGGTTCGTAATCGAGAAAGTGTCGTGCAAGAAACAGCGCGGGTTTGCGCCAATGCAACCAAAGATCATAGGATGCAAAAGATACTAGCATCGCTCGCATCCGAAAATTGATCCAACGATGCTCACGCAATGCACGCATACAAGCGTCGATCATGGGATAGCCCGTTCGTCCATCACACCATGCTTGAAAACGTTCTTCGCTGAAGTCGTTTTCCCTTAATCCGTCATAGGCCCTGCATAGATTCTGAAATTCGAGTGAAGGTTCATCTTCGAGTTTCTGCATAAAGTGGCAGTGCCAACTGAGCCGTGATCGATAGGAAACCAACGAGGATTGCCACTGCTTGTCCGCCCCCCTAATCGCCTTCGTCTGCATCACAGCTTGGTAAATTTGCCGGACGTTGATGCATCCCCAAGCAATATAAGGACTCAGTCGCGAACAGTTTTCGTTCGCGGTCAACGGGCTGGACATTCCACGCCGGTAATTCGCACCACGTTCGTTGAGAAACGTAGCGAGGGAATCATGAGCTTGCTCTTCTCCTCCCTTTTGCAGTTGCGAGATTGGTGCAATCGTTGCATCAACGGTTCGCCATCGTTGTTCATTTTCAGCTTTCGCTTCGACGGTTCTAAGTGGCTCCGGGAGCGTAAGTTGACGGGGAGCGGGAAGCAAACGGGTGTCGGCCCAACGTTGCCAATTCTCCGCCCAGCCATCGCGATTCTTCAGACGACGTATAACCCCGTCTTGGCGATATTCTTTCCAAGTGATACCGTTCTGGCGACACCATCGAACAACGCGTTTGTCTCGTTGAAATGTCCAGTCTCCACCTGTCTCTTCGTGACTTAAGAGTTCGCGAATGGTGAAGGACTGTTGTAGTTGCGAAAAGATTTCAAGGATGTCGCCAAACTGTACAACGAGATCGCTTCCGATCTCCCGCAGCCTTGATCTCAATTCACGGGCTGATTCCAGTGCAAAGTTGAAATGGGTGGAATCCATGTCTGCCGATTGCCACCAGTCGGGTTCGATAACCCAGAGCGGAAGAACTGCTCCATTGGAAGCTGCATGATGGAACGGAGCATGGTCGTGCAGACGGAAATCTCTCTTGAGCCAAACGATGGAAACAAGAGGCTTGTCAACCGCTTGATGCGCTAGCCTGATGGGTTGAATGTTCAGGAGATGTTTGTTTTCTATCGGAAAGCTCGGCATGATGACAGAAGTTCGACGGCACCCGCGAATGAAAATCCGCTGGCGGTTGCCGTGGGACTCTAATAATTCTCTATCCCGGAGCATGTGCCAATCGGATAACAATCTGATACAGCAGAGTACCTACAAAGCCGATCGTGCAGATATCGATTACCGCATAGATAAGGCTCATGAATCGAAAGGGGGCGCGGAGGGCTTTCAGAGTTCGCCAAACGGCTGATCCGATGATTATTAGCAGGAAGATAATTAGAAAGCCGACCGTCCAGTAAGCTGACGATTGCCCCTTATCGGCCGCTTCGAATATTTCTTTAAGTGGAATTCCGCGTCGGGCGAAGATGAACATGGTAGTTACCTCAAAACATAGATACGGGCGCACACTGGTATGAATTCATCTATGATGACCTGTCGATCCGTCCCCATTGTAGCCACCCGTCGCCAGACGGTGGGAGGAATTCCGTAGCCACCTGTCGCCAGACGGTGGGCTGTCATCATTTACCCGATCTATTCCTGCTCCCCACCGCTTGGCAGCAGTGGCTACGGTCGAGGGCCAGTGTTCACCCCCCAACGGGGCCGTAGGTGATACCTATTACACAGATGGTGGTGCGAGGTGATAAGCCTGGTGCTTGCAGTGCCTCCCGGCCGGTTCGGGTTTCTGGGGCTTCGCCCTTAGTCGTTGCTACCCCGTAGCATGGGACTGTGTTCCCGTGCGTAGCGGTGGTTGGAGTTGCGATTACGAGTTAGCTAGTACCCATTGCGCGGTCACCACTCTCATCCCCCGGCCCCTTGCTTCCGCCAGCGGGAGAAGGGGAGACTCGCTTGGGAGAGAGTCATCGCAGCCATCCGTCGCCAGACGGTGGAGACCCTCAGAGCACGGCTGGCTGTTGCGTACGTATCAGTAACGCGAAGTGTTAGCGAGGTAGCGGGGGAGTGGTGTTCAACTGCGTTTAGATGTCGTTACACAGCGAACGCTTTTTGCATTTGCTGACGGATGGTGGTCAGTCGTTCGACACCCCCTCCACCTACTTCGGCGGTTGTCCATCCGCTCCATCCGATGTCATCGAGTCCCTTGCGTACTTCGTCCCATGGCACGTCGTCTTCGGCAGAGGTGATGTCGACGAACTTATTCATGGCGCGAGAGAAGCCCTTCACGTCGAGCTTTACGGCGCGATATCCGAAAGCGTTGAGCCACTCGCGTGGTTGCCCGTACTTCCAGTGGTTGCCGATGTCGTAATACATTCCAACCCATGGGCTCTTAAAGCTATCGACAAAATCGATGAACTTAGTGGGCTTTTGCTCGGGTGGGGCATCGTGATCGTAGTGAAGTTTGTTCCAAACGTTTTCAATCAAGATCGGCTGTCCGAGCGATGCGGCGAGCGGTAGGAGTTTTTTGATCTCTGCATGGGCTCGCGCGTTGACTTCGGCTTCCGTTCCATCATCCCCTCGTCCGACGACGATCAGTACGCCGCTACCGCCGATGGCATGAGCGACCCGCAGGCAGTGCGCGATATTGGAGACGCCCGCTTTACGGACTTCTGGATCGGCACTCGTCAGCCGCTTATCCCAGTGAGCATGATTGATTGCGTTGTGACAGAACACACCGGACTCTTGGACCGCAGCCCGAGCTTCGTCGACGGTGAATCTACCTGCTTCGTCGAAGTCCACTCCATCAAAGCCTGCTTGTTTTGCCAGCGAGAGTCGTTGAGCGAGAGTGATCGGTTTGCCGTCGACGTCACCTTTGATCATCGAGAGTTTGCAGGACAGGAGAATTCGTTTTTCAGGTGGTGCGATCAGTGGCGCTAAAGCAGGCTTCGCTTGCTCTTGGGCAATCGCTTTACCGTTCCCTACGTTGTTTGTGACGGCCAATAGACCGGCCCCTGTAGCGATAGAAGCGGAGAGGAAACCGCGTCGTGAAGAGGTTGAGTCAGTCGCGTTGTTCATCGTAGGCAGGCACCTTGAAGTTGTGGTGAGTGAGGGTGGGAATCTCTATCGATAGGTTGCGGGAATTCGTAATTATTCCGGCAACCCTGTGAAACATATTTTACATCAAAAGGTCAGCTTGCGAACGATGATTATTCGCGTCGCATGGAGAACCCGGTGTAATGGATACCATTTTCTTCGTCGACTATGAAGGCGCCGCCTGGGGCGAGGTACTTTGCAAAGACTTCGAAGGGAGGAAGTTTTTTGCTTCGGACGGCGGTGATGAGCGAGAGGAGGAATGGATTATTTTCGGCGATCCGTTCAAGGTTGTCGATGTTGTTTGGATCGGTAGCTAAGTCGTACATCAATCGCATAGCTTCTTCAGGGCGTTGGTAAGCGAGAATCGACATTTCACTGTTTTTCAGTTGAGCCTTAATGCGATCCTGCACAAGTTTGAATTCGATCGAATCGGAGAGTAATCCGTCGCCACTGGAATTGAATTTGACGACTTCTTCGAGCGCTTGGAGTGAATCGCTTGCGACAAATTGGTCTTCAAGGATGCAGAAGCAAGGGCTGGGGATACGGATGTTTCTTTCTTCCGCGTTTGGGACTTGGATGTCGAGGTAATAGATGGTGGCATCGCCGAAGAGTTTGCTCTTCATTTCCGGGCCTCCTGTGCTCTTGATCTTCTCGACGATTTTAGGCAGGACTTCAGTTTTCATCCGCGAGGGGTTTTTCACGTGGATGGCGTATACGTTGGCTTGGCTGTTGATTTTCTTCGGCGGTACGATCAATTGCACCAGGGTTAATCGGTCGTCAACTTGAGCGATGATGTCGTTGCGAAAGTCGATGTCCAGGTTCTTGTTTGCCTCTTTGACGAATCGATTTTCTACGGTTCCTTCGCCAGCGAAAGTGTCGATGAGGTTTTCAATAGCATTGAATGTTTTTTCGATTTCCCAGTTGGCGGTGAAGTAGCTGTTGACTTGTTCGCTAACCCAGTTTTCCGGTACGGTGGGACCGGCTTTGGGGCGGAGGACTTTCATGATGCCTTGGCGGTTTGCGTTTAGCAGCAAGTGACCGTGGATGATCGAGTCGAATTCATTGGGGGCGATGATCGCGCTACCGCCAACTCCTTTGATTCCGTCGACACCGAAGGTTTTCAGGCCGGCGAGAAGGGCGATGCTACCACCGGAGTTTTTGCCAGCTTCGCGAACGATTGCCAACGGATCGACGAAGAACGAAACCTGTGGCCGTTCGCCTTCGGTCCCTACGCAGCGGGACATGATGGTTGTAAAGTCGCGGTTATCTGCGAGAGGTTTGTGATCGATACCGTTGCCGGTCCAGATCATAGCGAGTTGTTCTGCGTAGTCGGCTCGGTTTGAACCAACCATGACTCCCGAGTCGATGAAGTAGTGCAAGCCGTCGCCACCACGTCGACCACCAAGGCTGCGGATCGATATTTTTCCAACCTCTTTTTCCGCATAGGATCCGCCGCTGTTTTCAGCGGCTTGTCGGCCTCGATCAAGTAGGACTTCGAGGGCCGGCATTTCTTCGCCGGCTTCGAGCATGATCACGAACGCAGGTTCAGTTTTCGTCGCAACAACGGCAACAGCTAGTTCGCCGTTGGGAACCGAAAGCAACTCATCTAGGTTCAGTCCGATGGCATCTTGCATACCTTGAAGTTGGCCGACGAAGGTTGAGTAGAAGGTTCCGAGGATGGGGGCGATTTGGGGGTCAGCCATCATCTTGCCCATTCCCGTTTCCCCCATTTTGGCTTTGAGGTCACGGGTATCGTCGATGCGAAGGTAGGCGAGCGTTTTGTTGGGCAGCAGTCGCGGTGCGCTGGGCCGTTGTGCAAAAGCCAGCGGAGAGGAAAAAATCGTCAGTAGGGTAGCAGCAAGCTGAATCTTCCTAGATTTCATGTTGGTAACGATCTTGAGAGCTTTGGCGATGAGGTTTTGGATACGAAAAGAACTTCAGGTACGCAAACGGTACCGGAGATGAATTCGTCGTCTGCATTAATTTCTTGGTTTTGCAGGGTGGATTCCATAGGGATCTCGTGGAATTCACCAAGTTTTCGTCTGTTTCTTTTTGCTTGTTGCTTAATTGAGGACGTAATTTGCCCGTATGGTCTTAGCTGTTCGCGACCAAGTAATGGTCATGCCGACCGCGAGCAAGAGCACCGATTCGCTGCGCAAGAGCACCGTTTCACTGGGCACGATCATTGGCGTTGCAAGCCCGATAAAGCCGAAGTGACCGCTAAAGAGATGACGTTTTGTTGGGGGGCGTTGCGGAATGGTTGCGGTGCAGATGGTACTCGACGGCATCGACGAGGGCTGCCCAACTGGCTTCGATGATATTCTCGCTTACACCGATGGTATGCCATGAGTGGTGTTCATCGGTGCTTTCGATGTTCACTCGGATACGTGCAGCGGTGCCTGCCTCGCCGTTGACGACGCGGACTTTGTAGTCGACGAGTTGCATTGTCTCGACGCAAGGGTAGAAGGGGGAAAGGGTTTTTCGTAAGGCCGCGTCCATGGCGTTGACTGGACCGTGGCCTTCGGCCGCTTCGACAACCGCTTGTTGGTTGATCTTCAGCTTTAGGATTGCTTCGGCGAACTGTTGATTTCGAGCAGTATCGAGATCACCGGCAAGGATTTGGTACTTGATGGTTTCAAAGTGGGGGGTGTAGGTACCCGAGCAGCGTTTGACGAGGAGGTCGAAGGAAGCTTCGGCAGCCTCGTATTGGTAGCCTTGGTTTTCTTGTTTGACGACTTGGGCCAAGATCTGGTCTTGGAGTTTTCGGTCGACGGATGAGCCATCGGCCTGGACGAGTGCAGCGATGTTCGAGCGACCGGAAAGTTCGCTTACGAGGATGCGTCGTTCGTTCCCTACGAGGGCTGGGTTCATGTGTTCGTAGGTATGTGCGAACTTGTTAACCGCATGCACGTGCATACCTCCTTTGTGGGCAAAGGCGCTTCTGCCGACAAAGGGTTGGCTATTACGAGGGACAAGGTTCGCTGTTTCGTAGACGAAACGCGAAAGTTCCGTGAGGTGATCCAAGGGGCGTCCGCCGAAGACTTCATAGCCTTGTTTCTTAAATTGAAGGTTGGAGATAACGCACACTAAGTCTGCGTTGCCGCAACGTTCGCCGATCCCGTTGATGGTACCTTGGATTTGATCGCAACCGGCATCGATTGCAGCTAAGGAGTTGGCGGTTGCAAGGTCACCGTCGTTATGGCAATGGATTCCAAGGCGAACGCCGTGCGGATGGAGTCTTGACTTCGCATCGTTTACGACCGCCGCGACTTGTTCGGGCAGTGAGCCGCCGTTGGTATCACAGAAGACGATCCATTTGGCCCCAGCTTTTGCGGCGGCTTCGACGGC
>JBJONT010000319.1:0-8227 GCA_046051705.1 Planctomycetota bacterium
TTGATGACACAGATTTATTGCGGTGAAGGACGTTTCAAATGGGGAGTGAAGAATATCGTCGCCACCGACGAAAGCCGACTGAGTTTCCAATGCCAGCCGCCTGATCGCTTCCGTGAAGAACGTGAAGATGGAACTCAAGGCTATGTGAAATCGCCTTGGATCTCCGTTCAAATCGAAATGAACGAAACCGAGGAAACGGCCCAGATTGTCTTAGAGGGGGATGACTTGGATGACGGGGAAAACCCAGGACGCCAAGTGTGGAGGGCACCTGTGTACAAACGAGGCAACGAAACTCTGATCATGAACTTTGAAGCCAAAGATATTGATCTTTGGGACGGTGGGATTTGGTTCTGTCGAGTTGTCGATTAGCGAGTCATTCCTACAAATTTGCGCCAACCGCGCTCATCTGCGCGTCTTGTACTGAGGAAAAACAGACAAAATCAACAAAGTCGCAATTGCAGCGAAAACCCTGGCGTTTTCCATTTCAAACAAGTGGAAGTGCATCCGGCCAGAAAAATTCCCGAAGGCTCACGTAACAGGACGCGGTGTCAGTTGTGTTTCTCTCTAGGAAACACTCATGACACCCACTCCAACCACTCGATGGCCGCGACTCCCGCCAGATCATCCCTACCTCCTCCCACCAGGTTATCACTATCCCGACAATCTGCCCGAGGGCCATCCAGGGCATTATCCTGTTACCATTCCGTAGTTCATCTGCTATGTCCTTGTTTGTGCTTAACTTCCACAGAAACAGCAGCTATTCGCTAACTCAGCTGATCTCGATTGGTTCAAGCATCCAGGCCGAAGCGACGTCGCTTCGGCCTGGATGTTTGAAATTGGTGTTTACGCTGAGAATTTCAGCGACTCAACCGGAAAACGCGTAGACGCCTGCGGTTTGCCCTAAAGCGAAGCATCGACGGGGAATCCCGCTGCGTTAAAAAATTAGCGAACAGGTGTTGCATCTGAATCGCATTGCGTTAATATATTAACGCAATGCCGTTTATCGAACATCGTACTCGAAGTGGTACTGGGCTCACTTGCTGGAGGAGCTGCTATGCCGGAATCGTCAGAACTCAGTCGGCGCGAGCGACAGATCATGGATGCGGTCTTCGCGTTGGGAGAAGCAACCGTGAATGAGGTCGTGCAAGCCATTCCGTCGCCACCGACCGCGATGTCCGTGCGGCGTTTGATGCACATTCTTGAAGAGAAGGGATACCTTCGACGAAAGCCGGGTGGCCGAGAAGTCATCTATGCGCCTCGAGAATCGAAGGGGAAGGCTGGCCGCAGCGCTTTGGAAAACGTCCTGGAGACTTTCTTTGGCGGATCGCTGGAAGAAGCACTGGCCGCACATCTCCACTCGCGGAAAGATCAAGTGACCGCTGAAGAGCGTGCGCGACTCATTGCCTTAATCGAACAAACCAAGAAAGAGGGGCGTTGAAATGAACCGCGCTCTCACATCTTTGGGTCTTGTATTCGGGACTTCGAGCTTACTGCTGATGGATTCCGCTATTAAGGGTAGCGTAATCCTACTTGGTGCGGCCTGTGTGGCTGTCATGCTGAAACGAGATTCGGCCGCGATGCGCCACTTGGTTTGGCTGGTGGCCATCGTTGCGATGCTGTTCATTCCGGTTTTATCGGTACTGTTGCCACAATGGCAAGTGCTTCCAGCGTGGGCTGCAATTTCACAGAGTTCACCTGTGATCGAAACACCGAATCGGGCCGTGGAGTTGCCAAGGTCATTCGAGGCACCGACGGCAGGGTCTCCAGAGAGTTTCGTTCCGGGTGAATTCGAATCGCAGCGTGAAGCCATCGATACCTCTCACAATTCAGAGGCTCTGGAACAGCCGAGGCTTGAAGCACCACAAGATTACGTTGGAATAGATCGAGCGACCAGTGATCCCAGTTGGAGCTGGATATCTGTATTGCCTTTTCTGTGGTCGATTGGATTTGCTGTCTTGATCCTGCGGTTGATGGCCGCGCGTTGGATGTTGTGGAGGAACGAACAGCGAGCCTCTCTGTTTGCCGTTTTGGGTGACCCACACGATGTTCGAAATCCAGTACAGCATGAATCCGATGCAGCGATTGTGGCTGCATTCGAAAATGCACATCGACAGCTTGGCATTCGTCAGCGTGTCCAGTTGTTGATCGATTCGGAACGCACAATCCCTGTGGTCTGGGGCATCTTCTGCATTCGTTTGATGTTGCCCGATTCGGCCCGACAATGGAGTAGTGAGCAGCTTCGATCTGTGTTGTTGCATGAACTGGCTCACATCAAACGCCGTGACACTATTGTGCAGTTATTGGCTCAGTTTGCTTGCGCATTGCATTGGTTTAATCCGCTGGTGTGGTTCGCTGCTTGGCGCTTGCATGTGGAACGCGAGCGAGCCTGCGATGATCTTGTGTTGGCACAAGGAGTTCGAGCGTCGGCGTATGCGGAACATCTTCTCAATGTCGCGACGAAGTTATCGGTCTCGCGCTGGACATCTGCTTGCGGACTGGCCATGGCGAGCCATTCACCGCTCGAAAGCCGCCTGCATGCGATTCTCAGTGATCGACTCAATCGCCGCAAAGTTTCTACGGCCATTGGCGTGATCGGGTTGCTGCTCGGAGCAGCGATTGCGATTCCGATTGCGATGCTTCGCGCGGCCGCTGACGACTGGAATCCACCGAGCGGAGCTCACGTCGGATCGAACGAATTTTCCGCCTACTGTGTTCACGACGGGAAGAACGCGGCGTTCGTCATCGCATATCAAGGATTTACCGGATCATCGTCGGCGCACGACTCCAATTCGAAGACGCGGACTTGGACCGATTCAGGTACGATCACCGCGAAGAAACCCGGAATCGCGCTTAGCTTTCACCGTGAGCACATTGCGCCGGACAAACTTAGCATCACGACAGCGCCCTCTGAAGCACGAGACCTCAGCAAGCCCGCTCCGCCCCCGCGCGAGTTCGGGCAGAAAGAATACGACCTCAATAAGGGCCGAGTCTTCTTACTCAGCGACAATGGCAGCGTTCGGCAGCTCGACATCGCCACACCCATCGTCACTGATCAAGAAACCTTGCAACAGCTCGCTGCTTTGATCCCCGCGACAACGGAAAAGGGAGCATTCACCGCCTGGGGCAAGGAAGTCGGTGGCCTGCAAGCAGGCCTGGGCTTCAAGGCGGGCGAGAAGCGGGCCTACAGTCATGGTGAAACTGTCGATCTCGTTTTGCGAGTTCGCAACGTCGGCAAAGAGATGATCAAGTTCTCGTACTTCCGCGACGAATTCTACGAGAATCCTCCCATCGCGACGGATGACGTGGGCAAGTCGGTCCACATTGAAGGCGCAGGGTTGGATGGTGAGCCAAACCGGATCGAACTGAATCTTGCACCAGGGAAGGAGGTCGATCTCAGCGAAATAAACCTCGGCCTTAGGCCAGCCAGTGAGAAAGGCAAACAGAAGCCAGCTTGGAAGCTTTTCGGAACGGGCAAGTTCCAACTCCAGTGCGAGCGAGTTGCCGGAAACTTTGAGGATAGGGTCAACGGAGGTCCGGACCCAATCCTGAGCAAGCTCGCGACCGGGAAGTTGGAACTCGAAATCAAGCCCGCTGCCGCTCCAGCACCGATGCACAAAGATGCGAAGGCGCTTTTCGAAGAGTGGCAGCGTTACGCGCGATCGAATGGCGACATTCCCGGCGCACTTGTAGGCGAGCTAGCGGCGTCAGTGAAGCAGTTCATCAAGTACAACCCAACTTGGGAGACCGTGCCAAAGCTTAACGAACTCCTGCCGCGTCTCGACGCAACGCGCGATTGGAAGCCAGCGGACGCCATCGCACTGCTCGATGAAGTGGCGGGCATTCAAGATTCGCCACTCAGTCCAGTACCGTGGAAGGGAACGAGGGACACAATTCGCCAGGGTGACACGCTGCCGGAAAAGTACGCCGACGTAGCTTGGGGCGAAGAGCAACCGAATGGTCTGCGCGCGGCATGGGTGCTGGAACCGAGCGCGGCGGAGTATCGCATCGACACGGCGCTCAAGGCGCGGCTGCTCGTGCAGAATCGGGGACAAGTACCTGTAATGCTTCAGGTGCCGACATTCCATCAGGGTTGGGTGACGGGGACTGATGCCAAGGGCTCGGAGGTTCAAGTCTCAGGCATCAGTTGGACGACGAGGGCACTGCTCAATACCGTTCGCTTAGAGCCAGGCGAACACGTTGAAATCAACACGCCCGGCGTCGGCATAGGTCCGCGCGCAGGCATAGGTCCGTGGGCCGGACCACGTGTTGGTTCGAATGTGCTTGCGAAGGCAGGCGACGAACTGACGCTTACGCATGGCCTTGTACCCCTCGACGGTAGCGAGGTCGGAGTCAGTGAAGATGACCCATACGTCTCCGGGCCAGGCTGGTGGTTGGCTCACATCAAAGCACGACTCAACCGCGAACTCCCATTACCCGCAGATGCCACCGAACGCACACGATTGCTCGACCGCGCGGTCCGTGAACTTTTCGCTACTGCTCCGACTGCGGAAGAAACCGAAGCGTTCATTGCGGACAGAACTCCGGACGCTCTCGATGCATTGGCGAAGCGTCTTGCCATGCGTGTTGATGTGGTTTCGTTCAGCGGCAAACTGCCGACCGCTCCCACGAAGTTCCGCGTGCTCGACGCCGACGCGAATGCCGACAAGCAGCCGCGCGTCGTGCTTGGCCCCGGCGAATATCCGCTGAGTGGAGGGACTGCGACAAGCGGTGCCGTAACGTTGAAAATCATCGGCAGACCGGTCGGCGACCGCCGTACGAACGAAGCTCAGATTTTGTTCGAGGCCACTGAGGCGACTGGAAAGCTCCCGCCCGACTCATACAAACTCGAAATCCCTGACGGCTGGGGTACATGGACCATCGTGTGTCGCTCTGGGGAAGGATTCTTCTATCTGTTGACCAAAGGCGCAGTGCGGAAGATCGACTACACAAATCCACGCGAAGTCGCCGACACACCCGCGAACGACCTCCCCGCTGAGTTCCGCGATGAAGTAAAACGCCAGCTCGACATCGCCGGAGTCTCTGCCGAAGCACAGGTTGAGATTTTTGAAGAGCCAGCTCCTCCAGCCGCATTACTTGATTCGAAAACGTCTGCTAGTGCACCCGCAAAGCCAACCGGTGCAGGCGCCGCGAAGTTAGTGAAGCTTCCCGATGAGGACTACACGAAAACCGGCGTTCATTGCCAGAAATTCCTAAAGGAGGATGCTAAACGTCCTGATGGACGACTTATGGGTCGCATTCTGGATCCTAAGAAGCTCGTTGATGGTCCACTCGTATTGGGACTGCGCGTGGCCAATGACGCGAATTGGAGGATCGGCAGCGAGACGCGAGTCGAATTAGTGGTGCGTAATCAGAGCCAAGAGGATGTGAAATTCGCGCAGACGCTCCAGTCGGATATTGGGCTTTCGGTTGTTGCGATCGACGAAGACGGTAAGGAGTATCCGGCCAAGATCGCCCCGTCCGACTCTGGGCTATTGGTCTTCAACCGCCTGCTGCTACCGAAGAATGGTTACGTGACGATGGTGAAGTCGTTCTCCATTCGCTTCGATGCCGAGGAACGCTTTGACTCGGGTCTCAACGTGGCCGCGTTCCATCTTCCACCGGGCGACTACACGCTGCGCTGCCAATGGAACGACGCCCTTCCCGACGTGGCGCACGAGGGAGAATGGACGGGCGAACTCGTGAACGAGGAGCTTGAGTTCACTCTGGCTGAGGCCGTTACTCCGCCACCAACTTCTGAAGCCGCAAAAACCAAAGAAGAGGAACCCATCACCGCTTGGGGCAAAGAAGTTGGCGGCTTGCAAGCGGGTTTTTGCATTACCAACGCGAATGACATTCACATCGGTGGCAAGGTCAAGGCAGTCGTGAAATTGCGGAACGTTAGCCAAGAGACGATCAGTGCCTCTGCGGTGCCTTTGTGGGTGCTGATGAGTCCTCCGATGGTTGTTGATTCGCTGGGCAAGCCTGTTCGCACCACAGATGGGCCGTATCTGTTGCTCGACTTCGACCCTACGAAACTGACACTCAAGCCGGGCGAGGAGGTTGATTTCGATAAGACCGAAATTCCCGTTGCGGAATTGAATCAAGAGGTGAAAGTGGCGACGGGTAAGGTGACCGATCGACGAATCATCCACGTTGAGCCAGGAAGGCACAAAGTCAGCTGGACAGCAAGTTTTGTGCAAGAACATGGTGAACTAGCAACAGGTACCGTCGAGTTCGAGGTGAAGACAGCGACCATCCGCCCGGAGATGAAGGGAACAGGGGCAGATGTCAAGACTGTCGATACCTCAATGAATGCTGACTCTAAAGACGAACACTCTGAAGCCCCGGCCTCTGCAAAGCCCAACTACAAGGTCACCCTAACTTCGACAGCGCAACCTGATTGGGTGCTTGCCTGGGATTTTCGCATCACACCTTTGGATCAACAGTATTCAAAGATGCGCATTTCCAAAGACGGCAAGCTAGAGACGATCCTGCGTAAGCCGCCTTTGCTTCGTACTCAACTCTCGTCGGCTGAACTTTCGGAGCTGATTGCCCTCGTGGCGAAGAACCCGCAAGCAAAATCTCAACCGATCTCGAAGCTTGCGAAGTATTCGAAAGACGTTTCGCCGACACCTGAGCTATTTGAAGCCCTCAAAAAAGTGCAAGTGCGTTCGGAGATCATAGCCGTTGTTCATGAAGGCGAGCTATTCGAGCTCGACTTGAACTCCGCAGAGGCAATGGTCGTTGATGGCCAACTGAAGAAGTTCGTCGGGCTGGCTGCAATCGGTGGGGCCGAAGAACTTTACAGGCTTGTCGAATTGGCAAACCGAGAACTCATGCAGAAGTACCCCAACCTATCGACTCCGATCGATCCAAGCGATTTCTATGATGGGGAGGTCGATCAATCATCAGGCAAGATCTCGGTCTGGTTCAACTACAGCATTGATCCAGAGTCCACAGACGGGCAGATGGTGCTCCTTCGCATTTCAGAGAATGGGCAACCATCGATTGAGCAAGTGATCTTGCCCAGAATCGTAAAGCTTGATGAGCTCGAAGAGACAGGGTGGAAATTACCTAATGCGGGAGCAAACATCGTTAGGGTCTCCGACGACCAATACATGAAATCCGGCGTGCCGGTGGCCGAGGTGAAGGATGTTGTTTGGAACGACCCGCAAAACGGCCTGTCGCTCGGCTACCGCATCATGGGCGATGAATGGCGCATTCTCGGCAGGCCAGTGGATGTCGAACTGTGGGTGCGGAATTCCGGCGACAAGGACGTGAAGTTTCAACACGAGGCACGGCGCGACATCGGACTGCGGATGAACATGAAGGGAGAGAAGGGCGCGGTGCATAAGGCCAGCATTGTGCGCAACAGCGACCCGCCCGCCGCCGACTATCTCCTGCTTCCGCCGGACCATGCATTCAAGGTGAAAGAGGCCGTCATCGTTTCGCTCCTGTGGCGCGGGAATGACGTGACGGGAATCAACGGCCACTATTTCCTCACCGCCCCAGGCGCATATGAGTTTCAGTGCGAACTGGATCTGCCAGGCTTTTCCCGTATCGGCGAAGGAGGAAAGCAGTTCACGCCAGCCGAGGACGAGTGGTCCGGCAAGCTCACGACACGCGGGTTGAAAGTTGAGGTCATCGCGCCAGATGCGCCCGCGCCGAAGCCGCGCATCGAGTCAGAACAGGATGTCGAACAGTCCATCAAGACCATTCCTGTAACCAGCAAAGAACTCAGCGGAATCTGGTATGGCGCCACGGACCGCACCGGTGTTGTCATACGTTTTATTGGTCGGGAGTCACGAATCAAGAACACCCGAGGAACTGTAAGTGGCAAGTGGGTTGTTCACGTTGCCGACGGAAGCGTCGGCTCGGCACTCGAGTTTACAGACGATCCAAATGCGGGCGTCGTCAGGATCACCGTCGGCCTATGGAACGACAAGGCGAAGGAAGTATTTACGATGTCACTCGGCTCCATAGAACGGGGCGAGGATGACACGTTGTACCTTACTATCAATGACAACCCCAAAGAGCCGATGTATCTGCAGGCAAAGCGGATTCCATTGACCTTCATTGATGAACGGGCCGAGATACAGCGTTCTGATGTCGAGAAGATGCAGTCCCTGATGCAAACCTTCCAACACAAAAAGCCAAACAACCTACCAGAGTGATCGCCCGGTTTTTGACCCAAGCTCCAAGCGTTTCGGAGTATGCCACAGGTTAC
>JBJONT010000320.1:0-5361 GCA_046051705.1 Planctomycetota bacterium
TTACGCGCGTAGCGATCAATCCTCCGCCTGAGCCGATTGCGCCGGGGTTCGATCCAGACGAAGTGCTCAACCAGGCGAATCGGATCGAGGCCGCATACCGTCTTCTACGACGAAGAGAGGAAGAGGGAAGGGCGGCATGGAGGGAACTTCACTGCTATACCGGCCAACCGCCGGACTCGAGCATTGGCGACATGGATTGGCTGATTCGCTGTTGGCAACCGATGATTCCCCGTTTTGGTTGCCGATGCGAAGAGTTCTATTTCGATTTCGTGCGCGATCATCCTCCGGATTTCTCCAGTCCGGAATCGATCTTTGCTTGGGGATTCGATTTGCACAATGCAGTGAACCGAAAGCTTCTGAGGCCTGAGTTCACGTACGCAGCCGCCTGGCAACGCTGGCGTCCACACTTGGCCTGGCAGACCGATCAACCAGCGATGCAATCCCTGGTGGCCGTCACTTCGCTCTCACCTCTTGAGAAGCATCTTCAAGTGCAGCGAGAAGTTCTCGATTCGTGGAGACGGTTGGGACTTCGCGTCATTAGCGGAAACTCTCCGAGCGAATGCGCAGCCTTGCGATCAATGTATCCAGAGGTGGAGTTTCGCTCAGTGCGTCTTTCCTCCTCGTATGATCGACCAACACCGCGCATACGCGACTTGATGGAACTTGGCGATGGACAGGCCGTCTTGCTGATCAACAGTGATGTTGCCATATACGGAGAGCAGAAGCGTATTGCATCCGCGATCGAAGAGCATCGCTCCCTTGCCGGTATCCGATGGAATTGGGTTGGACACCCCGGTCGAGCGATCCGGGAGAATTGGGGGATCGATGCATTTCTTCTCTACCCGGAGCAGATCCGCACGTTCCCCAACTTAGATTTAGCGATAGGTCAGACTCTGTGGGACTACTGGATACCTTATCACTTAGAGGAGCAAGGCTTTCTGTGCGAGTGGGTTGGCGATCCATACTTCTTTCATCGCGAGCATCCCAAGCATTGGGGTCCTGAGTCGCTTGCAATCGGAACGTCGATCTTAGCGGACCATTACGATCCAAAGTACTGTTGGGATACCTGGAGACGCTCGATGCCGTTTGCAGAATGTGTTTAGAGTCTGCATCTGTTACGTCACGGTTGACTTGTCTCTGATAGCGAAAAAAACCTGCGAATTTTCGCAAAAAAGGCTCATTAGGAAAGCCGCGCTCTATCCAACTGAGCTACTGGGGCGACAATGTTTTTGTTGGAAAACATAGCCTCCAGTTTAACTTATGTCCACGATTTGTCCACGGACTGAAAGTATTGTGGGACCTAACGTGTCGGTACCATAGTGAAGATTTTCGAGCAATTCGAGAGCAATCTCGACCTTAGGATTTTAAGGCGAGGAAATGCGGCCAAATTGCCCCACAGTGTGCTCTATCGCCGTCTCTCGGTACCGCATATCACAGACGACGAAAACGGTTTGCAATCGAGTAAACCACCGCTTAAACTTCGAATCGTTTTCTTCAGTACTTTTTGGTTGACTCGTTTGATTCTCTATCCATGCTACATGCAATCCCAACGGGTTCGGTTACTGGCAACCTTCGTCGCGCCCAATCGGGGGACCATCTTGCTTTCGAATGGTTGTGGCATCGTTACTATCAATCGCTCGTTCGGCATCTGCAATACCGTACCGATGGGCCTGGATTTAAAACCGTAGACCCCGAAGACGTAGCGCACAGTGCTTTTATTTCATTTCACCAAGGATTGACCGAGGAGAAATTCCACTCTCTCCATGGACGCTACCAACTGTGGAAGCTGTTGACTCTTATCGGTTTGCGAAAAGCGATCAATCAAGCCAGAAAGAACATACTCGACCGAAGATCGATCGAACACAAAGCCATTTCTGGGTATTCAGTGATTGATTTTCGATTAAGCACCAAGTCCTGTGCAACACAGGTAGATAAATCGTTTGATGGACTTAGGTTCGAAGAGGAACTTGAACACGGCCTTAGTCTTTTGGATAAGGAACATCCAAACCAACGATTGCGGGAGCTTGCGATTCTGAAAATGACCGGGCTGAGCAATGCGAAAATTGCCGATGAGTTTGGATGGAGTCGTAAGACGGTCGCGCTACGATTAAACTTGATTTTCGAAATCTGGAGAGAGGCCTCTGAGGAATGAACCCCAAGTTACTCCGTCGGATCTCTGAGGAATTTGAAAAGATAGAGCTGGCAGTAGAACAAGGTCAAGAGATTCAGTTGGATGTCCTTTATTTGGATTTGCAAGGGGAAGATCGACAAACTGCGCTGGCTGAAACACAACAACTCCTTGAAGAGCTTCGACAATCACGCGGCATCTTCTCTCCATGGATTTCTGCTGCTTCAATGAGCGCCAGGTACGAACCAGTCGAACCGGTCAAGCAAGGAGGTATGGGAGAAATTTGGATTGCGATCGATCAGGATTTTGATCGACAAGTCGCGATCAAAGAGATTCTGCCGGAGGCAGCGAATGATCTTAAAGTTCGCCAACGCTTTCTCAGAGAGTCGCAGATCACAGCCAAGCTTGAACATCCGGGTATTTTACCAGTCTACAGTAAAGGCAACCATGCGGATGGACGTCCGTTTTACGTGATGCGCTGGGTCTCTGGGGAAGGATCGCAAAGTCTCCATGATGCGATAAATTCGTTGCATTCCCCTGAAAACCCCTCGGATCAAATTCGCCGAATCAAATTGCATGAACTTCTCAATCGTTTCATTTCTGTTTGTCAAACTGTAGCTTTTGCCCACCATGCAAACTTTGTTCATCGAGATATCAAACCTGCAAATATTCTGCTTGGACCTTTCGGTGAAACATTTGTCATCGATTGGGGCCTTGCAATGGATCTTTCACACCCTGAAAGCCTAAGCACGGATGAATTGAAGACGAGAAGTTCCGAAGATTTTTTCGGAACACCTGGCTACGCGGCTCCCGAATGCTTGGAGGATCCGAAATCCGCGACCCCTCGTTCCGACATCTTTTCATTGGGAATGATTCTTTACCAAGTCTGCGCTGGCGATTCTCCGTTTACACGAACTCAGAAAAAGACTCCGGATAGTTTGAAAACTGCGTTGGCAATGGGGACGCTGCCGAGACTTCGTCAAATCAACCCTAGCATTCACCCTGCATTGGAGGCTATCTGTGAGAAAGCATCGGCATTCGATCCCAAAAAACGTTACTTGACAGCAAAAGACCTTGCTGCTGATGTCTCTAGGTATCTAAATAATGAACCAACAGAAGCTTGGCCAGAACCATGGAATTATCGCGCAAAACGATGGATGGATAGAAAAACGGCAACCATCGCCACGTTGACAGTCGCAACGCTACTGATGCTCGCAGGAGCCCTCGGATATTCCTGGATCTCGTATCGCCACAATCGTGAACTCAGTCGCAAATCTGATCAACTTGAAGAGTCGCTGCAAGCAGAAGCACAGTACAAGCTCAACGCATTAGAGGCTGCGGACGTTGCAATAGAAAGGGAGAAGCTCGCTACCCATGCAATCGAATCCTTTTGGAGTCAAGTCGCCCAAGATCCGAGACTTCGATTCTCGGAAGAGTTGCGAGAATTAAGGAACAGTTTGCTCGAAGAGCCAATGGAGTACTATCGAACTCTCTCTGAGTCGTATCAAGACTCAGCAAAGATCTCAAGTGTTGCCTTGGCAAACTTCGTTGATTCCCGGTTGGAATTTGCGAAGTTGCAACTTGAAAGTGGCAATTGGGATGCAGCAGGTAAGAATGTCGAGCAGACGTTGCATCATATCGAACAAGCCCTATCTTCAGCTTCGGGAAATGACGATTCTTGGCTTTACAGGCATGCCTTAGCGATAAAAACACTTGCGAGGATCTATGCGAATCAAGGAGATCATGCAAGGTCTAAAGAAATGCATCAAGCTTTCGAAGAGATCGAAGTAGGAATTGCGAAACGCGATAATTTACCAGTTGACATGGAAGTGGTTCTCGCCGAAAGTTCGCTTGAGTCGGCACTTTTTCTTAGCGAGCAAAACGAGTACTCGAATGCAGTTGCCAAAGCTTCGAGCGCTTTGGGCCGTGCAGAGAGTCTATGCCAACGATTTCCTGACGAGCCTCGATTTTCTATCTTGAAAGAAAAGATACTCAACGATTCCGCCTTAATCGACCTTCGGCGAGGAGAACTCGATCTGGCCAGAGACAAATTTTACCAAGTACTCAAATTGCTAGAGTCGTCCGAATCCCATTCTGCGGAAGCGTCTGGTCAAGCGACCACGAAACGAATAGAAATCGAGGAATACAACCGAAAATTTCGGCTTGCTGCGATTGAATTCAACTTGGGTGTTGTTGCCCAGCGTCTTGGACAAATGCAGAAAGCATTCGAGCATCACTCGCGAGCCCTGAAGACCAGACAGACTCTTGCCGATCGATTACCGAACGTCAGTGAATTCCAGAAAACACTTGGGCATAGCTATCTGGCGCTTTCCGAAATCTACATGCGTCGCAATCAGATGTCAGAGGGGATTGAAAAATATCGTAGTTGGGTTCAAGTCAATCGCTTACTTTATGAAAAACAACGATCGAATTTGCCGCAAAAGATGGAACTGGCCTCTGCTTTACACCAGCTCGGACATTTCGAGCAAGAGCACGGCAACAAGCCAGACGCGATGACGGTTTATGCCGAAGCTTTGCCACTTGCGATTGAGGTCAAGGATGCTCGCCCCGACGATCCTATTTGGAAACGCCACCGTTATGAACTATCGGAACATTTGGCCACTTTGTTTCTGGAAGGGGATCGTTTGCAGGAAGCTTATGATCAATTCGATCAGGTAATCGAAGGACAAGAGATGCTCGCAATGCGACCGCAAGCCATACTTAAAGATCGTGCAACGTATCGCAAGCTTTTAAGCAAAATGATGATAATTGCCGAACGAATGGGGGATATCGAAAAACAGGATGTACTCCAACGCAAGCTGACAGCATTTGAGGCCATCGAAAAGCAACCATAACAACATCGGTAGTGACTTTTCGAGATAGTCAGGAGACGCCAGCTTTGTTTTGGCGTAACGCAAAATCCTCCCCCGATATCTGATGATCTCATAGGGCATGCATGTTCTGACGCTGCTTCGTGGAGATACTCTTCGCCCCGCGGTCTCCATCCTTCTTCTCGAAGACTACATCCGTGTTAGAGGCTCCCAGCATGGCAGGGCTGATGTGCATTGGCAACAAGATGGCCGATCCAACACAGAGCAATTGCCCGATCCGCGAGAGCGTACAGCGACGCTCTCAAAATAGTGTACTTTTTTTCGGGGTTGCGAGGTAGGTTCCTAAGATCCTACTTCTTCTTGCGCAACTCACTGCGAGCTCGCCGCTTGGCGGCTTGAAGA
>JBJONT010000321.1:0-10235 GCA_046051705.1 Planctomycetota bacterium
GACCTCGAACACTTTAAATCCTGGCTCGAAGGTCGCTTGCCAACCAAGCTAAAGATTGACGACTTAACAAATTATCTGGTCTGGCTAAAAGAACAAAGCTTGGCCGCCACAAGCATCGCACGCCACATCGTCTCCTTACGCATGTTCTACAAGTTCCTGCAACTCGAAGCCGGGATCACCGAGAATCCCGCCGAGCTGCTGACAACCCCGAAAATCTGGCGACGAATCCCCAAAGTCATCCCAGCTTCCGTAATCGAGCAATTCCTCACCGCCCCACAAAAATACGATCCTCACTGGCAACGTGATCGCGCTATCCTCGAACTCCTCTACGCCACAGGCTGCCGTGTCTCCGAAGTCTCAGACCTACTCCTGGCAAACGTCTCACTCGACGAAGGCTACTGCTTGGCCGAAGGCAAAGGAAGCAAACAGCGGATGGTCCCCCTAGGCGAGAGAGCCATCGAAGTCATCGAAGAGTACCTGCAACAATCTCGCCCCATCCTCGTCGCCAACCGAGACCCCAAAGATACTCCTTGGATCATCGTCTCTCGCACCGGACAACGACTGCGCCGCGAAGCGATCTGGGAACTGATCAAACGCTACGCGAAACGGGTCGGAATCGATCCGGAAACCAGCCCACACACCCTCCGTCATAGCTTCGCCACTCACCTGCTCGCAGGCGGAGCCGACTTGCGACTGATCCAAGAAATGCTTGGACACGCAAGCATCGAAACGACACAAATCTACACGCAAGTCGAGAACAGCAAACTCAAACGCGTGCACGAGAAATTTCATCCACGCAGCTGATCGCTTCAACGCTACAACCTTCGTTGCAAACGAATCTTCGATACAGCCAAATAAAAAACCGGAAGGAAATTCCCTCCGGTCCATGCAATTAAAAAGCTGCTCATATAGCAACTACTGAGCTAGCAACTACTAAGCCGATTCTCGAAACTCGAATCAGCCACCTGCTGGCGCGCCGCCACCACGACCATCTTGTGGGGTCGGATTCTTCGACTGCTCTTGTTGCATCTTTTGATACATGGCATTCTGTTCTTCAATCCGCTTCTTGACGTCTGGTGGTGGCTCATTCGAACCAGTACCGACTTGATTTTCGCCTGCCGAGTCGCAGCCGACCAAGCACATTGGCATGGTTGCCAAGCACATAGCCAACAAAAGTTTAGCGCGCATCGTAATCCTCAATGAAAGTTGAGAGGTATTATCCTCGAAACAAAACCGATCGTGCCTCGCGGTTGCGGAACCGTTGAAATCTCTCTCTTCGCTTCCCTCAATTCGCTGAAACTACTTGGTATTATTACACCCTTGGACCCCGTGTGCGTCAAGCGACGAGCGGAATCTCAACGAAAATTGCCCTAAATCCACTCCAGCAAGCCCCCCCTCGGGGCACGAGACTGCAATCTCTCGCCACATGGCCTACTTTTCTTCAGGCTCGCTCGCTGAATTCACGATGCCACTGAAATGTATGTCACCACCGATGCTCTCCCACTCCCCACTCGCAAAACCCACCGCCTGGGATATCCACTTGCGCTCCTGACTCCCCTCCACCGGCGTCCTTCGCCCTAAACCCCCAAGCACTTTCGGGGCTACATAACACTCTACCTGATCGACTAAACCAGCTTCAAAAAACCCGCCAAAGACCCTCGCGCCCCCCTCAAGCAACACATTCGTCCCCCCCTGCTTGGCTATCGACGCTAAAGCACCTGTGAGAAACCCCTTTGAGTCTTCCCCCAACGACCGATCCAACCCCTCTACGACAACGCCTAGCTTGGTTAACTCCTCTACTTTCTTGAGCCCCTGCATATCGTTCGCCTGCGGAACAAGCGTCACTACCTTGACCGGTACTTCTCTAGCCGTCCGCACAAGCCCACTGCTGAGCGGTATCCGCAATCGCCGATCAAGCACCACACGGGTCGCTCGCCGAAGGACTTCTCCATCCGCAGGCTCAAGCCTCGCCGTTAACATCGGATCATCCGCCAACACCGTATCACTGCCGACAAGAATCGCATCCACTCTTCCCCGCAATCGATGCACTTGCCTTCTCGACTCCTCTCCCGAGATCCATTTCGAATCTCCCGACACTGTCGCCATCGCTCCATCGAGCGTCATCGCCCACTTAGCGATCACCCACGGCAACCCAGTCCTGATCCGCTTGAGATACGGCGCATTGAGCGCCCTTGCTTGATCCTCAAGCACCCCTACGACCGTTTCAATCTGAGCCTCTCGCAGCCTGCGAATTCCCGCTCCAGAGACTTGTTCGAAAGGATCGCTCATCGCCACCACCACTCGGCTCGGTCGATGCTTGAGCAACAACTCAACACACGGAGGTGTCTTGCCATAGTGACTGCACGGCTCCAACGTTACATAAACCGTTGAGCCTTCAAATACCTCCGCGCCACAACTCTCAAAAGCACGTACCTCAGCATGCGGACCTCCAAAACGCTCGTGGTAACCCGCTCCTACACACTCCCCACCTCGAACCACAACACATCCAACCATCGGATTCGGCTCGACATATCCCTGACCTTGCTTCGCAAGCTCTAGTGCATAACGCATCCAATCCGCATCGGTCCTACTAGAGAGCGATGCGGGAGGAATTGCCGATATTGAATTACTTGAAGCCATACTAGTCCTATGCGCCGGGCTCGTTCGCCGCTACTCCCGCATGGTAAGTCGTGTAAACGTAAACGGGAATCCCAAGATCACCCAAAGACTCTTCGATCAATGGCTTCACTTCGCTCCACTCCAAACCACCAACGCCTGTAGCAAGCTTCGGTAAAGCTAAACTCTTGATCTTCTCTTTCTCGACCAAGTGTCGCAACCGCTTCAGACAATGATGAACATTCGGTACGCTCGCTTTGCCTGGTCGCGTCCCATGTCCATGCTCTCCCTCTTGAGTGAGCAAGTTGATGATATGGGCATCTCCTACACCGCTCCACATCCAAATCTCGCCGGGCTTCGGATGAGTTTGATGGGCATAGTGACGGAAGTCTTTTGCCATCGAAGGCCATCGCTCGCGCAAAGCAAGTGCTAAACCTGCGTCGAAGTGTTCGTTCGGAGCCACCCCGTGCGCAATCGCATGCGCCTTGGTCAACAAAATGTCACCAGAGACTTCATGAATCATCGTTTACCTACCAGTCGTGTGAGGGTTTTCCTCCCGCTTGACTGAACTCGTGCCGACACCACTATCTGGTCGTAACCAGCCGGTAACAGTCGATCTCGAAGCGGGAGGAAGCGACGAAGACGACTGACTCGACACACATTCAATCGTATACATGCAGATTTGCAGAGTCTTGGGCGACATAGCCGAACTTGCAACAAAACGCAGGGATTTAGAAACCCCTGCGCCTTTTTGCCTAGTCTGTTTTCCTACGAAACATCCTCTTTAACGAACTTCGGGTACTTCAAATCCCTTGCGATACTCTTTGGTCAAGAATCGATTGGCTTCAGGCATATTCGTGAATGCCATACCCTGAGTGTCCCACTGAAGTTTCTTTCCTGGATTCCTCGCAGCAACATTTCCCAACTGCACGCACTCGGTCAAAGGGCCCGCCAGCTCGAAGCCATCGGTGGTCTTCTTACCCGCCAAAACTGCATCGACCCAATCGTGCCAATGATTGGTTCCTTGAGCTTCAAGAACCGATACTGCCTTGACCTTGTTCCCCTCATACAACAACGGCATCCCCACGTGAGGCAAGACCATCGTTCCCCCCTCGCCGATAAAGAGCGATCCTGCGCTTGGAAGCTCTACCCCGTCAGGCAATTGCGCTAATTCTCGAGGTGGCTTAAGCCCCCCATCGCGCCATACAACACGGATCTCTTTGCCAGCCGTTTGCTCCGTTCCAGGAAACACATAAGTCACGGTCTCAGGCCCCGGCCATACTTCTTGCGTCGTGCCATCATTGGTCGCTTCTATGCTCGTCGGCGCAGTAAGCCCCAATGCACAGAAGACTGGATCAAGGATATGGCAGCCGAAATCGCCCAGTGCCCCCGAACCAAAGTCTTGCCAATCACGCCACTTGAACGGATGGTAAACTTCTGGCGCAAAAGGCCGCTCGCGCGCCGCTCCCAACCATAAATCCCAGTTCACATTGGCCGGAACCGCAGCCGCCGCAGGTCGATCGGTCCGATTGCAATACTGACGACCTTGAACCCCCACCCACGAATGAACCTCGCGCACCTTACCGATCACCCCATCGCGAATCATCCGCACTCCTGACCGATACTCCTTGGCCGAATGGATCTGATTCCCCATCATCGTTGTCAGATTCTTCTTCTCCGCAAGTTTCCGCATCTGACGCGCTTCCCAAACCGTATGCGTCAACGGCTTCTGACAGTAAATGTGCTTGCCCATCCCCATCGCCATCATCGCCGCTGGAGCATGCATGTGATCCGGCGTCGAAACGATGACCGCATCGAAACGATCAGAAAGCTCCGAAAACATCTCGCGGTAATCCACGTAATGCTTCACCCCAGGAAAACCCTTGTCAGCCTGATCAAACCGCTGGCTGTCGATATCGCAAAACCCAACAAACTTGACCTGCTTGTGCGAGCCGACCGACGACAAATCCGACCAACCCATCCCATTGACCCCCACCACGGCCACTTGAAGGGACTGCATCGGTGTTGCCCCCAGCGATAGCGCACTGCGACCAATACCGTTCATCGCAATGCCAGAAGCTGTTATCGCCGTAGCACCATGCAAAAAATCTCTTCGTTTCATCTTTGGTCTTTCTCCTGTCGATGGGTGGGTCTATCGTACCGTCACAATTCGGCCTCAATGGCCAACATCCGATTGTAACCTACAATCCTGACCGACTGAAAACTTTCAATCATCGCCAGAAATTTTGTTATACTAATAGCCAAGCACATACCTGCGCGGAAACTAGTCCGCACAGTCGACCTTTCTGCCCCTGTTCCTCTGTTACCTCTCAGAGCTTCCTCATGACACCTCCGAACGACGATCAAATCGTCCTGTCTGCGGAGATGATGGCCAAGCTTGAGCGGATGGAATTGATCTCCCGAAAAATCTTTCGCGGAAGAATGAAAGGGGAACGCCGCAGCAAACGCAAAGGACAAAGTGTCGAATTCTCCGACTTCCGAAACTACGTCCCAGGCGACGACCTTCGCTTCATCGACTGGAATCTCTTCGCCAGACTCGATCGCCTCTATTTGAAGATCTTCCTCGAAGAAGAAGACTTGCACTTCTACACCCTGATCGATGACTCGCTATCGATGGACTACGGATCCCCAAGCAAGTTCCTCACGAGCAAACGCTTGGCAGCCGCTCTTTCTTACATCGGTCTGTGCCGAGGTGATCGCGTCTCGGTGAGCACCTTTAGCCGCAGCGGCCAACCTCTTGTCATTCGAGGCCGATCCAGCACCCATCGTCTCTTGGGAACCCTACAATCAGCCCAATGCGAGACGAACTCCCCAAGCATGGAAGAGTCCGTGCGACGCTTCTGCTTAAAGAACACAGGGAAAGGGATCGTCGTTCTGATCACCGATCTGATGAATAAATCAGGTTACGAATCCGCGTTGAAAATGCTCGTCGCTCGCGAAATGGATATCTACGTGCTCCATGTCCTTAGCCCCGAAGAGTTGCAACCCACTCTCACAGGTGATCTTAAACTGCTCGATTGCGAAGACTCGGACATCAGAGAAGTCTCTATCTCTTCCACTCTGCTTAAACGCTACCAACAAGCCTTGGATGGATTTATCGAGTCCGCCAAGTCGTTCTGCAACCGCCGCTCCATCGCTTACGTCTCCGTCCGTAGCGACTCGGATATCGAACCCCTTCTCAATGACTACTTGCGATCCAGAGGTTTGGTGCGATGAACTGGATCAATATGCTCGGCCCCTGGCAATGGTTGCTCCTTGCCTCCATCCCTCCCGCTATCCTGAGCTTGTACTTTCTCAAACTTAAACGACGCGAATGCGCCGTTCCGAGCACGATGCTCTGGCGCAAAGCGATCGAAGACTTACACGTCAACAGCATCTGGCAAAAGCTTCGCCAAAACCTACTGCTCTACCTGCAACTCCTCTTCGTTGCACTCCTAATGCTCGCTTGCATAAGACCCGGTTGGAGCGGGATGAACCGCGCCGGCGAACGACGGATCTATATCGTCGATCACTCGGCGAGCATGCAAGCCACCGATGAGACACCAAGCCGCTTGGAACTGGCAAAAGCACATGCGACCAAGCTGATCCAAGATGCCGCAAGCGACGATGTTGCTATGGTGATCGCCAGCTCGGACCGCGCAAGCGTCGAGCAAGGATTCACCAATAACAAAAGCTTGCTCTTAAACGGCGTTGATCGAATCGAACCTACCGCACACACAACCGATATCCGCGAAGCACTTCGTGTTGCCGCCGGTCTGGCAAACCCGGGCCGCGCAAGCTTCGAAGACTCCGTCGATGTCCAAGTCGCTGATGCCATCCCCGCCACCGTCTATATCCTGAGCGACGGTGCTGTCGGACAACTCGACGATACAGAACTAGGACAACTGAAAATCGAATACGTCCCCATCGGTCAACCACAACCCCAAAACGTCGCAATCCTCGGTTTCGCCCTCCAACGCCCACAAAATACTTCGGAGTCTTCGGACAAAATAGAAGCCTTCGCGCGAATCGTACTGCACGAATCGAATCCCGCTAACTCTTCGCCGGCTGACTCAACTCCCATCGAAACCACCGCATCTCTCTACTGGAACGACGAATTGCTCGATGCTCAAAAAATCAAACTTGAGCCAGGCCGCGAAATCGGCCTGCAATTCGAAGTCGATCGCGTGGACTCCGGAAGCCTCAAACTACAAATCGATCACCCAGATCCCCTTCCCCTCGATAACGTCGCTTTCGCTGCCATACGTCCAAATAGACAAGTCAACGTACTGCTGATCACCAACGGAAACACCGCCCTCGAACGCGCTCTGCAAACATCCCGCATCGCTCAGATGGCCCAAGTCACCGTCGAAACCAAAAGCTTCCTCGACTCCGAAGACTACGCGAACGCTGCCGCCGACTCGAAGTACGACCTGATCGTATTCGATCGCTGCGCTCCGAAGAAAATGCCCGAAGCAAACACACTCTTCTTCGGCTCTGTACCACCACCCGATATCCAACCCACCCCTACTTCTAACACATCAACCACTCCAACTGCCGTTCCATCCAGCGACAACTCAAACAACATTTCAAACGACACTTCTAACAACACTACCGACAGCAACTCTGACACCAACGTTAACACAGTCACCAACACAACAGACACCAACACAGATTCAAATACCGACTCCGCTTGGGCATTCGGCGAACCCACCGGACCGGTGATCATCGTCGATGTGAACCGCAGCCACCCTATCAGCCAATACCTAGAAATGGCTTCCGTTGGAATCGTCGAGTCTCGCACAGTTAAACCACCAGCAGGTGGAACGGTCTTGATGATCGCAGATATCGGACCCGTCTGCGCAGTAGCTCCACGAGGAGCCTACCAAGACGCGGTACTGGGTTTCGATCTGGTTCGCCCTACCGAAGAAGGAACGGAGATCAACAGCGACTGGGGCATCAAACGCTCCTTCCCCGTTTTCATCTACTCTGCAGTCGAACAACTCGCAGGCGGAATCACCGAAGCGAGCGCACCGACCGTCCAACCCGGCTGGCCTATCCACCTGACCCTCTCGAATCGCTTCGCAAACTACGAAATCAAAAACCCATCAGGCAACCTCACCAATATCGAACGCGGATCCGATGGCCGTTTCCTCTTCACTCAAACCGAAGAAATCGGCGTTTACGAAGTCTACGCTCAAGGTATTGCCGAACCGGTCGAACGGTTCTGTGTGAACCTGTTCTCGTCACGCGAAAGTAACCTGCAAGTCGGCCTTGAACTCAAAACAGGTGCGGAGTCAATCAGCGCAACGGACACCACGATCCGCGCCCGACAAGAAACCTGGAGATGGTGGCTCTTTATAGCTCTCGGTTTACTCACCCTCGAATGGATCGTCTTCAATCGCCGCGCGTTCGTCTAAGCCCCACGCAAATCTTTCGACTTGAATCGGTAACGAAGCCTTGGACATCACCAAAGAAACGACTCAGCTCCCCGAACTCTTTGTCGTCGAAGGCGAATCGGCTGGACTAGCTGTTGAACGGGTCTGCGATCGCAATACGCAACATGTGATCACGATGCAAGGCAAACCGCTCAATGCATGGAAAGCTTCGCGAGAGAAAGTCGCAAGCAATCCTTGGTTCCAACGCGTCATCGAATCGCTTGGATCCGGAATCGGAAATGATTTTAATATCGATGCTTGCCCTTATTCGAAAATCGTATTCCTGTTCGATCCCGATGCTGACGGAATCCACTGCTCAGCATTGATGCTTTGGTTCTTTCACCGCTGGATGAGTCCTTTGCTAGAAACGGGACGTATCTTCATCGCATTGCCACCCCTATGCGAACTTCGAAATACCACAACGCAACAAATCGCTTATCCTTGCCACCCGAAAGAGATCGAACAGTACATCGAGAAATGGAATTTACCTAAGGACTCAGCAGAGATCTCCAAGAAAACGTTCCGAGGTCTAGCAAGCATCGGTTCGGAAATCTTATTGCGAACATGCATCGATCCTGCCACGCGTAAGATTCGTCGTACAAGGCCCGAAGACGCCATCGCTAGCCTTGAAGCATTCACAGGAAAAGAACTCTAATCGTGAACGACAACATCACTCCTGAATTCTATAAGCGATATCTTCTCGAGGATGTTCTTCCATTCTGGATCCGACATGGTTGGGATCGAGAGCAAGGTGGGATGTGGACTTGTGTCGATCGCGACGGAACGCTGCTCGACAGCGACAAATCTGTGTGGTTTCAAGGCCGAGCGGGTTGGATGTTCGCCACGATGTTCAATACCGTCGAGCAAAATCCGCTGTGGTTAGAAGTTGCCCAAAGCTGCGTGGATTTTCTCGATCGCTGCGCGGCACCCATTGATCACGCAGAAGGTACGCAGGCCTTAAGCCACCTGTTGTCGCGCCGAAACGGCGAAGCAGTACCGAAGCTTTATTTTACCGTCGCGCGCGATGCGAAACCGCTTCGGATGCGAAGATACTACTACAGCGAATCGTTCGCTGCGATCGCTTATGCGGCCATGGCCAAAGCGACGCAAGTCGATCGATACCATCAAGCCGCAGTTGGGATGCTCGAAGTCTTCCTGCGTTCCATTTTGGGCAAGAGCAAAGCCGAACCCAAGACCGATCCACGCACCCGACCAACACGCGGTATTGGACCTTGGATGATCGCCATGGCAACCGCCCAGGAATTGCGAGCGAACTTGGGAGACGTTGCGGTCTATGGCAGATCATGTTCGGAGTGGATCGATCGCTGTATCGAGGAGATCGATCAATCATTCTTTAAACGTGAACTCGGGGTGCTGATGGAAGTGGTAGGACTTGATGGGGAAGTCTTAGATCACTTCGACACAAGGCAACTCAACCCCGGTCACGCAATAGAGTGCGCTTGGTTCATCCTACACGAAAGCCGCATAAGGTCTGATGCAAGGCTACAAAAGCTTGGACTCGATATCTTGGATTGCATGTGGCAACGAGGATGGGACCAAGAATACGGGGGCTTGTTCTACTTTCGCGACGTCTACGACAAGCCCGTTCAAGAGTACTGGCACGACATGAAGTTTTGGTGGCCGCACTGCGAAGCGATTATCGCTACGGCTTTAGCATGGAAGCTCACTGGCGAGGAGAAGTATCAACGGATGCATGCCGACGTGCACGCATGGAGCTTCGAACATTTCGCCGATCGAGAATTCGGTGAGTGGTTCGGGTACTTGCACCGCGATGGTCGCAAGTCGAACACGCTCAAGGGAAGCATATGGAAGGGGCCTTTTCATCTCCCGCGAATGCTTTGGTACTGCGCCCAGCTATAACGCCGCCCAGCCGACAATCCCCAAATCGCCCCCGCGCGCGATCCTCCCCTTCTCCCGCTGGCGGTAGAAGGGGTCGGGGGATGAGGGTGGTGTCCGCGCAAACCCAAACGCACAAAGCACTTACGCCCCCTCGCACGATCGCGCGCACAACAAGCGCGCCTCCCCCTCGCCCGCTGGCGGGAGAAGGGGCCGGGGGATGAGGGTGGTGTCCGCGCAAACCCAAACGCACAAAGCACTTACGCCCCCTCGCACGATCGCGCGCACAACAAGCGCGCCTCCCCCTCGCCCGCTGGCGGGAGA
>JBJONT010000322.1:0-14655 GCA_046051705.1 Planctomycetota bacterium
GTCGTAGATTACTGGGCAGCTCAGTAATGCTCGAAGTTTCGGTGCTTGTCCCGGATGGATCGGTAACATCTAGGATAGATTCCGAGCGGTTTTAAAAATCAACCGCTCGGGAATTGGCGGCAGTATTCATAGACAGCCATGGTCGTGGCTGTCGCAACGTTGTAGCTGTAAGGTTGACCGTAGACCGGGATTTCGATCACGTCGTGTAGCAAGTCGAGTTCTTCTTGGACTAGTCCTTCTCGTTCCGCCCCGACGACCAACGCGGTTTTTCTTTGGTACCGGTATTCGAATAGCGACTGCGAACCGGTCGTTTGTTCCAAGCCTGCAAGCGTATAGCCTTCTTCACGCAATTGTTTCAGGACAGGAGCAAGGCTTCTGCGTTGCACGACTTCCACGTAGTCGATTGCATCGCGAGCGATTTCGCGGTCGACTTTCCCTGCTCCGCACTGAATCAGTTTGCGGATTCCGGCGCATCCGCACAAGCGAACGATGCGGCTGAGGTTGACGTTACTTCGCATGGGAGCGAGAGCCAGGATAAGTTCCCGGTCGCGTTCCAGAGTGGTTGGTGGTTTGTGGCGGATGTGTTCGAAGCGACTCATCGTTGAGTTTCCTTGAGTAATCCATCGATTCGGGCGATGAGCGTTTCTAGGAATTCTCGGTCGCTCTCAGGACGAGCGGCTGCTTTTTCCGGGATACAATCCATCGAGATGACGCCACGCATCGCCAAGCACATTGCTGCGTTGTGTTTGTAGGCAGGGACTGGGGGGCGGAAAGCGAAGCCGCCGAGGAGTTGCAACGCGTCGTTGAGTTCATAGTAGCGAGCATCACCGATGCACCACAGGGCATCGCGAGCCGCGAAGGCTTCTGGGTGGAAGGCTGAGAGACCGAGCAAGTAATCGCTTCCCCATTGGATCATATCGATGGCCAGATCGTTTCCTGTATATACACGGAAGTCAGGTCGAATACGGTCGCGTGCAGCGAGTCGCTCCCATTCTTGCAATCGAGAGAGGGACGAGTGCTTAAGTCCGAGAAGGGATGGTATTTCAAGCAGTTTCTCGAATGTATCGAGGGAGTAGATTTCACCGAAGGATGCGAACATCTTGCCTAGTTCGAAACCGAGAAACTGGTCGACCGTTTCTCCGATTTTGCGATACACATCGACGATGGCCTCGGGGGAGCGTTCAATAAGTGCCGTGGATTGAAATACGATCGGCAGTCCACCCGCTTCGCGGATGAGTTGCGATTGCGATTGGTAGTTTCGAACCAAATCCCCGGGAAGATCTTCCACAAAAGCGCCAGCGACAAAGTCCCGTCCGGCTGCCTGTCGGGTGACAAACTGAAGGATGTTCAAGCGAACGTCGGGCGAGAGTAGGTTTGCGAATCCGGTATCCATGTTCACAGCGGGTACAAGACCGCAATTCCAGGTGTGTTCAAGGACACGGGCGTAGGAGTCGAAATCGATCTGGTTCGGAGAGGACCAAGGCAGGTAAGCGGCGGAGATCCCGTGTGGCTTGCGATTCCACCTGATGGAGGGAATTGCAATCCGATCGACTGGCGTACTCATGTGAAAGCCTGAGAGGTTAAGACGGAAAAGATGTTTTTGGTGAAGGTCGCAGTGCGTTTGGCGAACAACGACGATTAGCAGTTTAACCAAGTATTTGTTACGGGCTAGACGGCCAATAGGAGAGCTAGCTAAACAACGAATGTCGCAATCGTTGGCCTCTCAGGCATTGTCCGAGGCGTATTGGTGTATGAGGTTGCTTGGAAACCCTCGCGGTCAGACAATTAAGGACAATTATACGACCGTTGCGCGATTGCTCTACCCGGTTGCTACTCTGCTACAATACCCAGTCTCGATCCAGCTATCGATTTATTTTTCGAATCGAATTGACTGAACCCAACATTCCACGAAAGGAAATACGATCATGAATCGACGATTCTGCTTAGGGCTTCTACTCGCCGCAACCGCTTCGTTCTCAGCTACATTCGCTCCGATTCCATCGAGCCAAGCTGCCGAGTTGGAATTCGGGGCTTCCGCACCGAACTTTACCGCCGAAGGTGTTGACGGCAAAGAAGTTTCACTTGAGAAAAACAAAGGTGCGAAAGCTACTGTTATCGCTTTCACCTGCAATCGTTGCCCTGTTGCGATCGCTTACGAAGATCGCTTCATCGAGTTCTCGAAGAAGTACGCAGGCAAGGATGTGCAATTCATCGCTATCAATGTTAACTCTTCGGAGAACGTCGAAGCGATGAAACAACGTGCAGAGGAGAAGGGGTTCAATTTCCCATATGCTTACGACAAGTCTGGTGACTCTGCTCGCGCTTTTGGCGCTCGAGTTACTCCCCACGTTTTTGTTATCGATGCCGATGGCAAACTCGCCTATCAAGGTTCTTTCGACGATAAACAAAACGGACCTACTACTCCTCACGTGGAAAATGCGGTGAAAGCTCTCCTGCAAGGTAAGCAACCAGAAGTGAAGAATACGAAAGCCTTCGGTTGTGGAATCAAACCAAACAAAGGCTAACTGCAAACAGCGTTTTTTGGTCGAGTAGACCTTTAGAAAACGGTTGAATTTGTAGCGTTGCGGTGCGAGCCGCGACCAGCCAAATGAAAGCGGAGCGGCGCGAGCCGCCCGGTGTTTGGTGTACCCGATTCAAATCCAATTGAGCGGTGAACAAATTTGTCCCGATGTCACCGGGCCGCTTGCGCGGCACCGCTTACGACACCGGGCCGCTTGGAATTGAATGTAGCGATACAAGCAGGGTTCTTACTATCGCTCTAGCACATGCTCTCTTAAACTAGCCCTCTGCTGGAGGGCTGGTGGGGGGACTCACCGGAGCGGCTACTTGCGGTGTCTGCGGGCATGGCAAGTGAATGCTGAATGTCGTGCCTTGACCAAGAACGCTCTCCACTCTCAGGTCGCCACCATGTTCGCGTATGATCTTTTGTGTTACCGGTAACCCTAAACCGGTACCGCGATTTCCTTTCGTAGATTCGAAGAGAGAGAAGATTCGGTCGAAGTCCGCTTCGTCAATCCCAGCACCGTTATCCTCGACAGTGATCGTAAAGTCGATGCGATCTTCTTTTGCGGCTTGATGTCCCAATCGAATGGTTACGATCCGTTCTGGTTTTTCTTCCGTGGCATCGATGGCGTTGACCACCAAGTTCAGGATCGCGCGATGCAAGCCTTCAGCATCGCACCAAGCATCTGGAAGTTGATCCGGTGGATTCCAGGCCAACGTCACTTGTTGTTCGTTAGCTGAAACCGAAGCGATCGAAAGGACATCCTGGATGATTTTTCTTAAGTCGACCGCTTGGCGATTCGGCTGACGCTCTTTGCTGATCGTTAGCAAATCCAGAACGAGAGATTCGATCTTCGTATGGGTCTTTTCGCAGATGCTCCACCCGTCTCGGATGGCTTGGAGCTCTTCGCGTTTGAGCCCCTCTTGGACCATGTAGCCGCCCCCTCGCAGTCCTTGCAAGACGTTTTTCACGTGATGGGATAGCATGGCGATAGTCTCACCTACCGCGGCCAATCGCTCGGCTTGCAGGGTGCTTTGATAGAATGTTGTATCTTCGATTGCTAGGGCAGCTTGATGCCCGATGGTAATGAGCATTTTTAAATGCTCTTCGGTGAAGACACGTTGCGAGGGATCTTGTGACCGCTGAGTGGCTTGGACAATCGTATCGATATACAAAACGCCCACCATTCCGTAACGGCCACGCATCGGAACGCAGATCGCTTCGCAAATCCCAGCAGCTTCAATGCTGGCGCTTGAACTCCACCGGCGATCATCTTTTGCGTTGCTCGTAAGCACCCCTTCTTCTTGCTTTAAAACATAATCGAGGATGGTCTTACTAATGGTGATTTGGTGGTTTGAGTTCGGTCGCCGATTTTTTCGATAGGCGGGGCGAAGTCGCCCGTTGTGTGGATCTTGTAGCATCACACAAGCGTGGTCGCACTGAACCCATTGGAAGATCAAGTCGATGATCTGTTCGAGCAATTGGTCGATGTCGAGGGTTCGGCTCACAGCTAGGCTGGTCCGATACATGATTTCCCAAGGTGATTTATTCGTTGCGCTTCGCTTGAGAATCGACGGATCGAATACTGCGGTCTCTTCGACGGGGTCTTGTAAGTCCGCTCGGCTGATGATCTGCGAAGCACCTAGCGATTCGTCGGAGACGATCGAAACGCTGCGATCTAAATACTTGCGATCCGACGATTTTGGATCGGCCCCTGCGGCGTTGAATTGCAATTCTCTTTTCCCGATGCGAATTCTATCGCCATCGCGAAGAGGATGCTCGGAAATCGTCGAGCCATTGACTTGTGTGCCATTGGAACTGTTGAGATCCTTAAGCGTGATACCGTCGCGATCCCAAAAGATCTGAGCGTGAGATCGGGATGTCTCGGTATCATCGAGATGGATTTCGCATCGCGGGTCACGACCGATCCGCTGCAACCCGAACCTCAATGGAAAGGTAGAACCGGCATCAGGGCCTCGGATGACGACGAGCGTTGCCATAGGTGCGAGCTACAAAGGGTGTTGGCGTTGCGGGCTTTAAATGTGGCTTATCAAGTAAGCACTAGCGGGCCGTCTTGGCAATAGTTTGCGTTGCCGAAGCTGCTTAGGGTGTGGCCAAAGCCATACGCTAAGGAAAGGAGCAATCGATTGTGCGGTACGCTCTTGTATTTCAAGGAACGACCCATCTGAAAGCCTAAACCGTTACCGATGAGGACAAACGGGATGTTCTCAAGGGTATGGGAGTTGCCTTTACCGAGCTCGTTGGTCCACAAGATGGTGGTATGGTCAAGCATGGAGCCTTCCCCACCTGGCTCCGGTGTTTCTGCGAGCTTTTGGGCGAGGTAAGCGATTTGTTCGCAATACCAGACGTTGATCTTGGTGAGTTTTTCAACCGCTTCTTCGTTCGTGTCGGGTTCGTGAGAAAGCCCGTGGTGGTCTTCTTCGATCCCAAGCCATCGCATTTTGGCTTGGCCTACTGAATTGGTGAACTGGAATGAGAAGACTCTCGCAAAATCAGCTTGCATCGCATGAAGCATCATGTCCATCTGCATGCGGGTAAGCTTGGGAATGTTGTCGTTGCTATCTTCGATCTTTGGATCCAAGGCAGGGACGGCATGCGATTCGGAAACGTCGTGGCTCATGCGTTGTTCGAAAGCTCGTACGAGTGCTTGATGCTCATCGAGCAAGCGGCGGTCTTCGTTGCTGACTTTCGATCGCACCTTTTCAAGGTCTTCTTGAACTTCATCAAGGATGCTTCGAACACTCGCTTGGTCTGCACGCTGACCGTAGAGCTTGTTGAACATCGCGTACGGGTCATCGATCGGAGCGACGGGGCGATTAGGGCCAGAATAGACCATGCGTGTCCAAGTATCCGCCCGGTTCGGTACTCCGACTCCAAACTCGAGGGACCCGAAGCGGGTTTGTGTTTCGGATTTCGATTGAAGGTAATTCGAGATCTCTTGGTCGATAGATATCCCGCTTGCCCAACCGGCAGGTGTGTCGGAGCCACCTTGGATGTTTCCCGGATAGAGCTCGATCCCGGTGAGCAGACACCCGATGCCGCGCATGTGGTTGTCGCCATCTCCCCGGATCTTATCGCTGACACCATGAAGCGTCAGCAATCGGTTTTTGAACGGCTCAAGGGGAGCCATGATCCGCTTGAGGGTAAACTCGCTTCCTTCTTCCTCAGGCCAAAACTGCGGTGGGATCACACCGTTGGGACTGAATACGATTACCAAACGTTGCTTTGGAGCTGTCGGCGAAGCTTGCACGAGACTCTGTAAGTTCAGCAAGAAGGGCAAGCTTGCGGCACCGAGTCCAAACTGTTGCGCGAAATGACGACGTGAAAGAAATCGGCTCATGGCAGGGTCGTTGGTGGGTGGGAATTTCAGTCGGTAGGAGTGGGCATTACCATTCGTATTGTACCTATCGAACCAATCCGCGTCAGGAGTTTATCGCGATTCCTGGAGGTGGGGTTGAAGGTACGGAAATTAATTCTCCGACTTTTCGCATGACTTCTCGCCACCGAAATTCACCTTCGGAGAATTTTCCGTGCAACTTTTCTGACTCTTCGATTCCGAAGGCGGGTAATGGTTGTTTTACGAAAAACTGGAACATTTGCCGGGTCATCGACCGATGGACTTCGGGGGATTTGGCCAAGTAATCAGCCAGGGTGCGAAGGCCGCGAAATTCGACCGATTGCCCGTTGGTATCGATGTAGCTTCCCATCGCATCAATCGGTTTTCCGTTTTCATCGGTCCGGAATCGCCCTATTGCGTCGTAGTTTTCAAATGCGAAGCCGAGTGGGTTGATTACACGATGACAGCTCTGACACATTGCGCCGGAGGTTTGCAAGGCAACTCTTTCTCGCGTGCTCAGCCCCGGCGCGGCGTCTTCGGAAATCGGGATGATCGCATCTACGGGTGGACGCAAGTTTCGTCCCAGTACACGCTTGGCCAAGAATACACCGCGGTGAATCGGGGAGCTTTGATGATGGTATGCGTAATAGGATTGCACGAAGGGATGGGAGAGGAAACCTGCGTTCAACTGCGGATCCCGTGCGGTCCTTTGAAATCCTTCAAACTGCGGCAACTCCGGACCGAAGACTTGAGCTAGCCGTGGACTGAGGTACATCGCATCCGAAGTGAACAATCCTCGCAGATCGACGTCCGCCGAAGCGAACTCGCTGAGGAACAGATCCAAGCTGGTCAGCATGTCGCTGCGAAGTCCAGCATCGAACATCGCATAACGCTGCTGATCCTTGCTGAGATCTTTGGCGAGATCCATACCAAGCCATTCGTAATAGAAACGCAAAAGTTTGCGTTCGAAACGAACATCTTTGAGCATGTGATCGACCAATCCTCGAATCGACTCGGGGGTGTGCGTCTGCCCCTTGCCGGCTTGTTCGAGCATCCATGTTTCGGGAAGTGAATCCCAATAGACCAATGCGAGATTGGCCACGATATTTTCGTCTGCCGTACCACTTCTACCTGGGTAAAGGAATTCCGGAGATGTCAACGTCACGAGGCTTACTTTTTTAATCCCCGATTCGATAGACCCCGCATCGCTAAAATGCGAGTCGACGTATCGCAGTTTGTCTTGGTCGTTGAGTGCTCGTCGCAAAGCCAACGACACCCAACGATGACACCACTGTTTGATATGATCGACATTCGCCGGATCATTGCCTTCTTTAGGAAGCCATCGTTTGAGATTGCCATTGAGTTTATTGCCAACTTCGATCGCGGCGGTAATCGTCGCTTCGACCCACTCGGAGGAGATATTCGTTCCTCGCTCATATCCAACGCTTCGGTCGTCGGGTGGGAAGTTCGTAGATACGATCACTTGAGGAGGAGACCAAGTCGGAGATAGATACCGAATCGGAATCGGTTGTTGGACGCCGTAGGGTGGTTTCCATTCAATGCTGAGTTTGGCTTTCGGTTCCTTCGAACGTGAAGCATCGATGGCGATGTGGTAACAATGTCCGCCGACTAAGAAGATTGTCGCGCTCTTGGCACTCTTTTCGAACGAAACGACACTCGCGTCGATCAATGGGGTGCTTTCGTCATTAACAAAGAGGTTGGAGCGAATCGTCGCGTCCAAGGTGAATTCATATTCGCCGGTTACCGGAGCGTAGAGCGAACCACTCCAGCGAAACTGCCACTTCTCGTGATCGATCTCCGGCAAAGGTTTCCCATCACCCCAATCCCAAACAAGCTTGCCGTCGACTTTCTTTTCGATCTCTTTTCGGTCTTTGCCCCAATCCCCTTGCGCGACAACGCGTGTAAGGCCCCTTGCGTCCTGCGCATCGGGAGGTGCCCAAGGAGCAGGTCGACTGACAAAGGGACTCATCAGGTCTAGGACACTGCGACGGTATTGGTCGGCGGTCAAGTGGCTCAGTTCGGTTCGAGGAGGTGCATTGCGAAGTTGAGCAAAGGGTGAATAGAACTCATGATGAACGAAGATTGCGAGTCGATTAGCATCGTCGCTGCTGAGGGTGTTCGGTGCCCCTTCTGGCATGGTCTCTTGGATGACTTTAGCCAACTCGGGAATCGAAAGGTCACCTGTAAGTGGGCTGTCATAGTGATCCGTGACCCCTTCCCCCTTACCACCGTGACAGCTAGCGCACGTCTTCTCGTAGAGCGCTTTGCCTTGCTCGAAGTCTTGAGCTTGGCAGACTTGCGATTCACCGGTCAAGTTGTTGATCAGGAGGATCAAGCAAACCAACAGAGATCCGAGTGTTTGCGTTCGAATGGTCATTGCGTTTCGATGTTGTGAATCGCTGGTGCGTCGCATTGGTAAAGCTGATTTCTGCTTGAGAGCGCGAAACTTCGAGGGGCGAGCAAGGGTACTGCAAGGCCGGGACACAGGGAGGGAGGGCCACAGGGTGGGAGGGGATCCGGGGTGGGCGGGATACGGGGGGGCAGGGACACAGGGTGGGAGGGGATTCGCCCTAAGCTAAAGATACTTTAGGAAAACCAGTTAAAAATAGCAATAAACTCTTTTATGGTGCGACATTCTCGCTCTATCCGTTAAAGTCGACTCAAGTCCCCAAGGTTTGGGGGCCGATGGAGTTTGATATGGGAAATTCTCCTCGACGCACTTCCGATTCCTTGAGCAACCGGCTCAGCGCAGGCTTTGTCAAAGTGGCAAATGCTTGGGGGAACGTCGTAATCCAAGGGATCCTCACCCTCGGGGATATTTCGCTGTTCGCTTGGCGGATGCTTGTTTGGATGTTTACCGCTAGTCCCCGGCGCGAGACCCTCATGCCGAACTTCTACGCGGTAGGAGTGTTAAGCTTGCCTGTGGTCGCTCTGACCGGGACTTTTATTGGAATGGTGCTAGCGATTCAAAGCTATCATCAGTTCAAGACGATGGGTTTAGAGTCGAAGCTTGGGGCTGTGATCACGATGTCCCTCGTCCGTGAGCTTGGGCCTGTTCTCGCAGCAACGATGCTCGCGGGTCGGGTCGGTAGCGCGATGGCAGCGGTGATTGGGACGATGCGAGTTACCGAGCAGATCGATGCGTTGGTGGCCATGGGAGCAAACCCGATTCATTACCTCGTCGTCCCCCGTTTTCTAGCTTGTGTGCTGCTCATTCCGGCCTTGACCATCATGGCGGATTTCATGGGGATTGTAGGCGGATACTTTTTTAGTGTGATCGTTTTCGGTATCGATCATGCGCAGTACTTGAAGAACAGTCGCGACTTCGTTGGTGGATTTGACTTCTTCACGGGGATTTTCAAAAGCGTATTTTTTGGGGCAACCATTGCGATTGTTAGTTGTTATCGCGGGTTTCATTGCCAAGCGGGTGCGGAGGGGGTCGGTCGCGCGGCGACGGCGGCCTTCGTGCAAAGCTTCGTGATGATCCTCGCAATCGATATCGTATTGAACATGCTCCTCGACGGGATTTACTACAGCCTGTGGCCATCTTCATCGTCCAAATTGCTTTGATTGCCCAGTGATGCATAGAATCCAAAGCGAATGAGATAGTGCAAGGAAGTCCCAGAAAGACCGAGAAACAAGCGATGGTTGCCACAGTCCTAACAACCAAAAAACCAGATTCGCCAATCATCCAGACGGAAGACTTGTGCATTCAGTTCGGGCGTCAGATCGTGTTGAACGCATTGACCCTTTCGATACCTCGAGGGCAGACGGTTGCGATCATCGGTGAGAGTGGATGTGGTAAGACGATGTTGCTCAAAGCTCTCGTCGGTTTGTTGCCTGTCTCGCGCGGTTCGGTCCGCTTCGACGGACGGGATTTACGGACGATGAGCGAAGTCGAGTTAACGGGCTTGCGGAAGCGTTTCGGGTTTGTGTTTCAGAATGCAGCGTTGTTCGATAGCATGAACATCGAACAGAATATTGCATTTCCACTGAATCAACATGGAGTGCCGGAAGGCACGACGGCAAGAGCGCTGATCGAGCAGCGGTTAACGGAAGTTGGGTTGCCAAGGAATGTATTGCCCAAACGACCCTCACAACTCTCCGGCGGCATGCGAAAACGAGTCGGTTTGGCTCGCGCACTGATCTTGCAACCGGAGTTGTTACTCTACGACGAGCCAACCACTGGCCTTGATCCGATCATGAGCGACGTGATCAATGAATTGATCTTGCGGACACAGAGCAAGTATTCGGTCACAAGCATCGTAGTGACACATGATATGCACTCTGCGAAAAAGATCGCGGATCGGGTCATCATGCTTTATCCCTACAGCCGGCTTTTGCCGGGCGAATCGCAGATTCTCTACGATGGTCCACCTGAAGAGCTTGACCAGACAAAGGACAGGCGCGTAAGGCAGTTCGTTCGAGGCGAGGCTGGTGAGCGATTGATGGAACTACTCGCTACCCCGGCTTCGCACGTCGACGAGACACCGCACTTGCACGATACGATTGCAAGGCGCGAAGCGGATTGATTTTGTTTGCGGTATAGATGGCTTGTAATTCAAGAACGATCAAAGTGAAAAAATCATGGATGACAACGGATACCGTTTTGGTGTAGGAGTTCTGGTGCTCGCTTCGGCGATCATCGGGGTGCTACTGATCGCCTTCTTCGGTGCAGTCCCGAAGTTTTGGGTAGAACGTTACCGGTTTACCGTGAACTTTCCGAGCGCACCGAACGTCGGGATCGACACACCGGTCCGCAAGAACGGAGTTGTCATCGGTCGAGTTGCGAAAGTCGAATTGCGCAAGCAGCGAGGTGGCGGGGTTGATCTGTTGTTGGAAATCGATCGCAACTACGAACTGCTTGTCGGCGAGACTCCCAGGATCAAAACCGGTTCGCTTATCAGCGGTGATTCGATCATTGAATTTGTCGACCCCGAAGAGAAAGAACTACTCTCACGCTTCGACGGAGCCGCCGGTACACCTCGCGATGGAGTATTGGATGAGCGAGAGAAGTTTATATCGAGCCAAGTCATCGGCGAGCAGGAATTCGTAGCTCGCGGTGAAGTGATCCCCGATCCTCTGGAAGCCTTCGGGGACATGGCCGGTCTTGCGAACTCGTTGCAAAAGGTCGCTGAGAAACTTGATAACATCTTGAACGTGGCCCAAGACACCTTTGGGGGAGGGAACGCGCCGGTTCGAGAAGTGACCGATAAGCTTCAGTTGACCCTCGATAACATCAACAATACGGTTGGAACGATCAATCGAATCGGCACGCAAGTCGAGCGCGCAAACTTGCCCGATTTGGTAGCCGAAGCGCTCAATACGCTTCCAGGTTTGATGCGCAAAGCAGAGGGGACACTCACGCAGTTGCAAAGCACTCTTCGAGGGTTTGAAGAGTTCAGCAACAGTCTCGAAAGTATCGGTATGGAATTCAAAGGGGTTGGGCAGTCCGTTCGTTCGGCTATCGAGCATGCCGACGAAGCGTTGATCAACGTCGAGCAGATTACCAAGCCAATTGCTGCCAGAAGTGACCTCATTGCCGAGAACCTCACCCGTGCGCTTTCGAACGTAGAAGCCCTCGCGACAGATCTTCGTCAATTCTCACGTCGGTTGAATGCTTCTGAAGGAACCCTCGCTCGGCTGATCGACGATCCAGCCCTTTACGGCAAAGTCAACGATACAGTGGAGAGCATCCGGTTGGTCTCCGGAAATGTGGAAATACTCACCCGACGGCTACAACCGGTCATCGAAGACTTCCGGGTTACTGCGGATAAACTTGCTCGCGATCCGGCTCAAATGGGGGTTCGCGGAGTGCTAAGTCCCCGTCCAAACGGTATGGGTATCAAATGATCCTGCGGACCTGCGAAAAAAATCTCCAAATCGCTGGAATATTTTCCTCCGCTCTTCAAAATGGGAGCATTCTAGACGGGTAAAGGGTTGTTGGATTTCTGGTGGTGCTCGCTCGCCTCGGGCGGAAAGTATGAAACGTGCGAACGATGACAAAGCTGCACTGTTTGGGCACTGCCGGTTACCACCCAAGCGAATCGCGCCATACGTCCAGCTTCTTTCTCGATACTCCTTCGATTTTGCTTGATGCAGGGACGTCCGTATTTCGTCTGAAGTCCTTGTTGCGATCGAAGTCCCTTTCGATTCTTTTGTCGCACGCGCACCTCGATCATGTGATGGGGCTGACGTTCTTTTGGGACTTGCTCGCACCACACACCCCGTTGGAGACGATTCATCTTTATGCAACGGAAGCAAAGCTTAAGGCGATTCAGACACACTTGTTTCATCCCGATCTGTTCCCTGTGATACCCCCGTTTGAGTTTCATCCACTTGAGGAACTCGGAACAAGGTTTCAGCTTGGGAGTTCGCAGTGCACTTGGTTTCCCGTCGAGCATCCCGGGGGGGCGATCGCCTTTCGGCTGGATATGCCGGGTGGTTCGCTAGGCTACGTAACCGACACAACATGCGAAACCGGTGCAGATTATTGGAAGGAAGTCCAAGGTGTCGATTGGCTCATACATGAATGCAATTTCACTGATGCACCGCAAGAGCGTCAGATGGCGATCCACACCGGCCACAGTTGGACTTCGGCAGTCCTCTCAGCTGCTAAAGATCATGGTGTTGATCGACTGATTCTGACCCATTTGAATCCGTTGGCGGAGGATCGCGATCCGATTGGGCTCGAAGCGAGCAAGCGCGCGTTAGGGACTCATTTTCCCGACCAAATCTATTTAGCCGAAGATGGCAAATCGTTTGACTTGTCGGTCCGTTAGGAATCATTGGTACGACAAATGGGGTAGCTTGCGGTGCTTCGCAGCCATAGAAAACCCAACGATGATGGTCTATAATCCAGAGGACTTGGAAGGGGAAATACCGGCAAGGGTTGGAACGCTTGCCTGGTATAGTTTTCTGGGAAAGACCAAGTTTGAATTCATTGAAAGACAGCGAAGATATGCATCCATACGGCTCTTTGAGCGATGATTTTTATTCGAACGTTACGCTTCAAACCGAGATGGATCTCCCGAGTGGCCGAGAATCAATCCTTCATTTCTTTGAACAGCTTCAGCGTCGCTTCCCAAAGCTGACACACTTCTATCAGCGTGAACGCGGTGAGTTCATCCTCGAGGAGGAGAAGGAGCAAGGAGCGTATCGTTGGGTAGCTGTGGAGGCTCGTCGCGTGAGCAGTGGGGTGGTGAACCCTGCGGCTTTGGAAGAAGCCACCGAGCAGCATCGCGAAATGCTTGATTTAGCTCCTTATATGTTGGCTGTAAGTCGGCTTGATTGCGAAGCGATCAGTTTGATGTACGGGTTTGATTTCACGTATCGCGGCAATCACAATCAGCTTCTCTGCGATGCGCTTGGATTGCCAGCGGCTCTTGAGCCACTTTCGCAGCGTCCTGGTTCGCAACTGATGTGCTACGAGCCAGTGGTTCAGATTTCCTTAGATGAAGAACTTCGAACACATGCGAGGATCAACTTTGAACCTCGCAATGGTTCATTGCAATCCAAGGGGCCCGAGTTTTCCGAAGAGTTACTCAGCGTATATGTCACCGTCCGCCGATTTGATTCTTTGGCACCCGACGAGTCTTTTGTCGATGAGCTCGCGAGGCTTGAGAAGCACATGCATGAGTTGATGGATAGCTACGTCATTGAGCACATTCTCAAGCCCTTGCAAAATTGCATCGCGATTCGCTAACGCACCTTCAAGCTGTTGGAAGATGAGCCGATTTTAAGCGGTGCCGCGCAAGCGGCCCGGTGACTTAGGCGGCCCGGTGTTGGGATTCGCACGACTCATCGGATGGCTTGCGCCATTCCGGTTCCAATTTAAGCGGAGCTGCGCAAGCGGCCCGGTGTATGGCTAACGCGGCTCAATGCCATCGAAACGTCGAACCAATTAGCAACCATGACGGAAAACCGCTGGCTAGCGCCGATGCGGCTGATGGACGGAAACCGCTGGCTAGCGCCAAATGGCACTTACTTTCAAATTCTTCGAATTTAAACCGCGCTACGGAACCAACTGGACACGGGATTTGAGCCGCCCTTTTGCTTCGTTTTACTGCCAAAGGAGCTAAGCCGTGCAAATGACAGACGAATCTGATAACTGCCTCGCCCAAGCTTTATCGATGCTTGACCAATGGAATCTCATCGATAAAGCGGACGAGATACAACCACTTGGCAATGCTGCCGTATACAAGACAAGTGTCTTGGTTTACTTGATGCTCTATCAGCGAATGAGCGGCAATCGCAGCCTCAAGGAGGCGGTCGAGTATTTTTTCAATAATGCTCCAATCACCCCTAATTCAAACCGTCGAGTTCGTGAGAGATCGCTTGACTTGGAATCTGGTTCCTACAGCGCGGCATCAAAGCGACTCTCTGTTGATTTAGTAAATTGGCTGCAAACGCAAGTCTGCGATTCGATTATTCGAACCACAACGCCATCTTTCAAATCTCGACGAGTGTTCCTAATCGATGGAACCATCTTGAGTGCAGCCCCAACCCCTTCGCTAAAAAAAGCATTCCCCCCGAGTACCAACCAACGCGGTGTGAAAGTCTTGCCGATGATCCAGCTTGTGACAGCTCATGAACTGAGTTCTGGCGCAGCATTGCCTCCTGAGATCGGCCCCCAAAATGGCCCTAATGCGATTGGTGAGACACTCCTAGCTGAGGGATTAATTGCTCGCTTACCACCGGAATCAACCGTGATGGCCGATTCAGCATTCGGTATTTTTCACGTTGCGTTCAA
>JBJONT010000323.1:0-21341 GCA_046051705.1 Planctomycetota bacterium
CCGTCTTCCATGCTCGATATCTAAAACTTATGCACTGGGAAGACACCGTCATCGAGCCGCTGATGCAAGAGCTTTTTAGCGATGCGGAGCTACAAGGGCACCAGATTGCCATCATGCAAAAAACCACTTCTGATTTATTGCTTTTGTGGTTCAAAACCATCGTGCCGGCTCGGCAATTGTCGGAGAATCTTCAGGTACTGACCCCCTACCGCGCGAGCGTTCCGCAAGAACAATTCGACATTGTGATGAAACAAATCGAACGAGCGATGGACCCCAATTCATTTCATGTTCTCAATCGAGCACTCAACGGCTAGCGATTGCAATGCTTCGTAAGTCAACATCCATGAAGCCGATCATGATTCATGGATCGCCATTAAGAATTGCTTCTTAGAAAGTATGGGGAACGCCCCAAGAAGATAAAGATGTTTGATACAAGGGAAAGCTACTCTGCGACGTCGCAGGATACTGATGGTAATTCGTCGGAGAGGAACATCGATTGCGATTACTGCCAGATGGAGTTCCTCCATATTGCAGAAGCCATTCCACTAAGCCGTGTCGCCGAGGTGCTGCGTCCTTTGGTCGGAAGCGACTTCGTTGCTCGCCTTGATGAGCGAGTCGATTCCGTCGTTGCAACTTGGGATGAGATCGAAGTCATCGTTGCACATCCATTTCTCCCACCCCAAGTGGACCAAGAGAGAATCGGCGAGACGCACTTTGATGATCAGCCTTTGACTGAGAATAATGCTGGACTCTACATCACGGTAGCTATCAAGCGGACTTCATCAAGAAGCGCACAGACCGCCTATTGGCAGCATGAATATGCCCCCAAACTCGCAAGTAAACTTGCTCAGGAGTTGCACTGCGATGTCCTGCACAGCAAATCATGGGAGCTTGATCTACCCAAGACCACCATCTGGAATCGCCTTACTCGCGCAACTCGCACCCCTGAAGCTTCGCATGATAAGCCGGTAGTTTTCCCGAGTGGTTGGAAACGAATAGCGCTGATTACCACCATGGATAATCTCCGGCCGAAATACGACGGCCCGCTCGATTTTCTCTTCGTAGGTCATCCTCGAACAAGTGCCGAGAGAGCGAAACCCTTTCCACTTGCACGCGGATTGTGCTCAACAAGTTTCGCAAAAATTGTTCCTCCATGCGCCATTCTCAGCCCGATCGAAGTGACTTTGGAAAATCGCGTCCTGCGAGGTGAGTTGGTAGGGATACCACAAGCTCCCACGGAGATGGTTGCTCGTTTACCGCAGGCCCGCGAATGCTTGTTGAAGATCATGGAGTATGCTGCTCACCGCGAAGTGAAAATGGTGGGGCTTGGAGCGTTGATTCCATCGATCTCTAGGCAAGGGAGACTATTACAGCAATCTCGATTTAGAGTCCCTGTAACGACAGGGCACGGGTTTACTGCCTTGACGATCGCAAACATGGTCGATGAGATTGAAGCGATCATCGGGAACGGTGGACTGGTCGCAGTGATGGGTGCGGCAGGTTCCACGGGACGAGCTGCGCTGCGTTGTATGTTCAAGCGATCGCCGCACCGCAAGATCCTTGCGGTCGATCTACCGGAGAAACTCTGCGAGCTTCCTCGCGTACCAGGATGGAACCCAGAGGTTCACCAACTGAGTTCTCTGAAGGAAGATATCAAAAAAGCCGCGATCGTCGTCTGTGTAACCAACGCGGTCGGCAGCATCCTCGATGCAGAGGATTTCGGTCCCAACACCGTTGTTCTCGATGACGCTCAACCCGAGAATGTCAGCCAGTGCGTAGCCGAACAGCGCCCCGATCTAAAAATTGTCAAATGTTTAGCTCGAATCCCCGGACTATACTGTCCCTATGATATGGGACTGCTATCCCCATCGAATCGAAACGAACAAATCAACTTTACCTGTTTGGCTGAAACGATACTTCTTGCTGCGGAAAATCATCAAGGATCCTTTGTTGTTGGAGATCCGACTGATGAACAATTTCAGCACCTGCAAATCGCTTCCAGTCGCCACAAAGTCACCCCTGCAAGCTTCTATAGCTTTCCCGATATCGGCAAAATTGAACTTGCATCCGAAACACCTAAGGCTTCTCTTCTCGGCGCTTCCTAACCTATGCTTACACAACTCTCTGAATCGATGAACAAAAAACGCTTCTATGCTGGACTCTTTACGCTGATAGCTGCTCTGATCGCTAGCACCACCGCATGGAATCCCACCCGCGCGGATGACAACACCATCACCTTGCTTCAACGGCTTGGTAAAGCGCCAGCAAAACTACGATGGGACGATCCCACCGGCCAAAAGTGGGACTTTCCCAGCGAGTCCAACGAACAATGGACCGTCGTATGCTTTTTGAATTTCGCTTGCCCGATCTCTAATCGCTCTGTCGCAACACTCAATGAACTCAGCAACGCTTACAAAGGTCGCGACGTGCGGTTTCTCGGGGTCGTCTGCCAGAGTTTGTCCGCGGACGAATTAAAAGCTAAGAAGGACGCTTTTAGGATCGAGTTCCCGCTTTTCCTCGATCCGGATTTGAATATTGCCAAGCAGCTTGTCGCATCGGGGACCCCCCAAGTCTTCTTATTCGATCGGAAGCAGCAACTCCAGTATTTCGGAGCCATCAACGACCAATATATCGATCGTACAACACGAGCGATTACCGTCGATCATGAGTTCCTCAAAGACGCCATTGAAACCTCACTGGATGGCAACGTGCCGCTACTGCAACATACGGACGTTGTCGGCTGCTTGTTTAATCTTCAATCAGAGATACCCAAGTCCATCGGAGCGATCACTTATCACGAGCACATCGAACCGATTCTCCAAGCGAAATGCCAGACTTGCCACCACCCAAACGACGTCGCTCCTTTCTCCCTTCTTACTTACGAAGATGCCATAAGCTGGGCAGATGACATCAAGGAGTTTGTTGTTGGGAAAAAGATGCCACCTTGGCCATTAACCGGTGGTGTCGCCATGAAAAATGACATCAGCTTGTCCGCTGAACAGATCACGCTCATTTCGGATTGGGTCGATGCAGGGGCTCCTAAAGGTGATCCGTCCAAAGCGCCTCCTCCGAAAGAGTTCAAGCCTCGCGATGAATGGGAGAACCAAAGCACACCAGACATGGTTTTCCAGATACCCGCCCCGTTTCATCTTGGCCCTGATGGCCCAGACCATTACCGAACCTTCGTGATACCTATCGGGAACAAAGAACCTTTGTATGTCAACAAAGTCCAGTTCATTCCTGGGAACCGCAAGATCGTGCACCACACCTTGATGTTCTACGATGGAACCGGAATGTTCCTAGATGCACAAAAACGGCTTGGAAAAGAGAAGTACTTAAATTCCCAAGACGAGGACTATGGCCCGGGTTACGAATCCGGCATGGGGCTTGGATTCATCCCATCTCCGAATATTACCAAGAACAAAGATAATCCCGGTAAAGGGTTGGGGGGATGGGTCCCCGGTGCCGATTCCATGATCGATCCGGATAACTCTTCGCACCTTATTCCACCTGACTCCTCGATTCTGCTTCAAGTCCATTATCACCGGACAGGAAAACGGGAGATTGACGAATCGACTCGCTTGGGTGTGTGGTTATCAAAAACACCACCGGCTCAGCACGCGAATGCATTTTTGGTAGATACAGCCATGCGAATGATTCCGAAAGGAAACGGTCATTTCAAGTCTGTTGGAAAACGAGTGATCGAAGATGACGTAACACTGTGGCTTTTATTCCCCCATATGCATCAAATAGGAAAAGAGTTTCGGGCATGGTATATCGATCCTGATTCCAAGAAGAAGGAATTGCTTGTCGAGCTTTCCCATTGGGACTTTAACTGGCAGACACTTTACCTTTTGAAAGATCCCATTCGATTGAAGAAAGGGACAACTTTGGTGGTCGAATGCATTTGGGACAACTCCACCAGCAATCCGTTTAATCCCAATAAACCGCCCAAAAACGTCTTCCTCGGAGAGGACGCCATCGACGAGATGGGGTTTGCGATTTTCGGTGTCGTGCAGGATGAGCTTCCGAAAACCACCGACTATGTTCGCTACCTTGAAAAGCTCATCGAAGCAAAGGCGCTTCAAAAACTCGTCGGTGAGAAATAAGAACGGATCTACGACAACTAGAAGTGGGTTTCGAGTACGAGTACGGTTGCACTGAGTACGAGTACGGTATTATTGATTATGTGGGTAGCGTAGAGCGCCCGATACGCTGCGAAACAAGTTGCCTAGTCGCTTAGAAGCGATTACAACAGAGGTATCTTCACGAAGGGTAAGGCTCTGCAGAGGTGCAACCTGAGCGTCGTGAAGTCGGACTGCGGAGCTGTCTTTCGCGAGGATCTGCTCCCGTCCATTCCGACTTTGGCACTATGCGATAAACCTTCGCCGCACGACGTGGCGAAATACCCGTGCACGATGCACTCATACTTCGTTAGCTATGAGGTGGTAGATTCCACTTGCCGGTGAACCGAAACAGTCAACGGCAAGAGCGAGATTGAATGGGTGATCGAACGCCAAGCGGCGATCACCGACAAAGACAGCGGTATCGTCAATAACGCCAACTTGTGGGCACCGAGACGATGAATAACGCCGCTATGCGATGGAACTGCTCCTGCGCGTTATCACGGTTAGCCTCGAAACCAACAAGATCATCAACAATCTGCCAAAGCTAGAAATTGATTAACTATGAGAATAGAGACGATCCGAGTTCGCAATTTCAAAGCCTTGCAAGACGTGGAGTTGAAGAATCTGCCCGCATTCTGCGTCTTTGTAGGTAAGAATGGCAGTGGCAAGACGACGCTCTTTCGAGTGTTTGCGTTCTTGAAGCATTGCCTTGAACACAATGTGCGAAGTGCACTGAATGCAGAAGGTGGAAGAAACGGGTTCAAGGAGGTTATCACCCGCGGCCATGAGCAAGAATCGATCGACATAGAGATTCAATTCCACATGGAGATCGCGGGCTTCAATCGACTGGTTACCTACTCGTTGGAAATTGCGCAAGACAAGAAGGGCATGCCGGCCGTTAGCCGCGAGATTCTTCGTTACAAGCGCAGTAGTGCCGGAAAGCCATTTCATTTCCTCGATTTTCAAAATGGCGAAGGTTATGCGATCACCAATGAAGAAGACTTCTCCAAACCTGACGAAGAATTAGAGCGAGAGAGCCAGAAGTTAAACTCCGCCGATACCCTGGCCATCAAGGGACTCGGCCAGTTTGAACGATTTAAAGCGGCCCAAGCATTTCGAAGACTGCTAGAAGATTGGCACATTTCCGACTTTCACATCAGTGATGCGAGAGGTGTCAAGGACGACGAAGACACACTTCATTTGTCAGCCAACGGTTCAAACTTGCCGGCGTTCGCGCGATACATGTTCGAGCAGCATCCAAACGAGTTTGAGTTGGTCAAACAGAAGATGCGCGATCGTGTGCCAGGTATATCGGATATCGAAGTCAAGGTCACCGAAGATGGCCGATTGCTGGTTCGATACCAGGACGGCGCGTTTTCAGAACCGTTCATCGACAAGAATGTCTCGGATGGGACGGTGAAGATGTTCGCTTACTTGCTGCTCCTTCATGATCCCAAGCCGCATCCAGTACTGTGTATTGAGGAACCAGAGAATCAACTTTACCCACAACTGATGACACTTTTGGCAGAAGAATTTCTGCAATACGCAAGTCGTGGTGGTCAAGTCTTCGTTTCAACGCATTCGCCGCAGTTCTTAAATGCAGTCCCGCTTGAAAGTCTCTATCACATCGATAAAGCGAGCGGAGTATCGCGAATCGTTGCGATCTCCCAAGACCCTCTGCTGTCGGCTCAAATCAAAGCGGGCGATAAAGCTGGCTACCTCTGGGAGCAGGGCATGTTTCAAGGCTTAAACCAGAGGATCGACAAGAAATGATCGTTTTTCTCACGGAAGAAGAGTCGATGAAGGTGACTCTGGAAATATTCATATCAAGATTTTGGCCCGCGAAAATCCCTGGGGTTGATTGGATCGCGTTGTCGTTTCGATCCCGTGAAATGCGTTTCTCGATCGTTTCAAGTGTTCTGGAAGACAACAACGACACTAATGAATGGATGAAGATTGCAGATAATGAACCCAATTAAAGGACATTACAGCATTGTTCAGTATTGCCCCGATCTCGCTAGGCGGGAAGGTGCTTGAGGAGTCTAATGTTCGTTTGTATTTGGATCACGACCTCTCGGGACTGGTTGACGTGATACGTCGTACAGGCAAGCTAAGGTCAAAACGCGGATAACAAAGAGCAGCCGGGTTCTCTCTGCGGTGATGAAATTACGTTATTCGCGTGTTTCAGAGTTTCAATCGATTTCCTCGCTGGCTTTTCGTACAAGAAGATACGGTTTCGAGTACGAGTACGAGCACCGTTGCACTGAGTACGAGTACGGTAAAAGCCAAAACAGTACAACTTCAAAACCCTGCAGGACCGCTCAACGTATGAGTAAACCGATTCCTCATTGAACAGCGCCGTTCTAAACGAATCGGTAATGCGAATGCACACCGGTTGAAATACTGAGAACTACAAACACTTTAAGAACTCGATCACCGCCATGCGTTGATCCTCAGAAAGCGCGTCTCCAAACGCATGCCCAGTATTCAAAAGCCCGGTGTATTTCTCGGGCCGCTCGGGATCAACGCCAAACTCCTTAAACTGCTCCAAGGATTTCACTAGCTGCGCTACTTGTTTCGATGTCCGCCACTGTGGATTGAACACCCTAATGTAAGGATCATCCTTCAGCAACTCCTGCAATCGCTCCGCCGTAAATTCACTCAAGTCAACCGATTTCCAACCGACCCGTTCAGTGTCGAAATTACCCGGATCTGTGCTGCTTGGGCGAATCCCAAACATCTGGTACCGAGTTTTGGAATTCAACAACTGATACAACGTAGGAACCGACGCATTGTGTAAATAAGGTCCCCTTGCCCAAATCCCTTCTAACGGTGGCGCTACATACCCGTTCTGCTTGTGCTCATCGCCCTTGAGCCCCTCTTTATCCGCATGTAGGTGTGTGTAGAGCAAGTCGATTCGAAGTGGATCGGTCCCTACCTCGTCGCGCGATACCCGCTTGCCCGGATAACGAATCAAACGATACTCCGCACCACCAACCGCCTCATACTCCCCATGGCATTTCGCACAGTTCTGCATATAGACGCGATGTCCACTCTGCGCCAGGTCGTGATCGACTTGCGAAAGAAACGGATAACGTGGCGCGCTCAATGAATCAAGATAAGCCGGTCCGCACTTCTGAAACGTGTCCTTCGCATTGATATAATCGCGCCCCGTAGGATCCACCGATATCATCATCGCATAAGAAACCGCTGCAAGATTTCCTGTAAATGTCCCATCGACATAAAGCCCCTGCACCTCGCTCGCTCGGGTCTTCCACTTGTAATGTGTCCACGGCTGCGGCTTGATAAACGGGATCAGCGGCGCAACAGACTCCGCATCCTTGGTGTACTTACTTCCCTTCTTCGCAAGAAAGAAACCCATGAACCTAAGGAGGTTCGGGGTGCTACCATCAAGCCTCAACTCCGGGATCAATACGTCAAAGAAATCTGCCGAACTCAAAAAGTATCTCGGCACATTCTTGGGAAACAAGAACCCAGGACTTGTATGCCCAGCCACCGCCATGTCCTGATGGAATCGCTCGAAATCCAAAAACGGGTTGGTCATCCCTTCAAAGAATTCCACTTCAGGTCGCTCGGAATCTACCCCTGTGAACAACATCGTCGAATGACACAATCGACAATCAGATGACAAACCAGTGGTCCTTGTCGTGATCATCTTCGCCTGTGTCTTGATCAACCCCAAAGCCACGGTCTCGTCGCAACGACTCGATTCAACAGGGGGGAAAATCCCATAGCGTTGCTCCATCTCATGCCACCACGAGCTTCCAAACGCCTCAAGCTTACTTAATCGCTCCTTCTCCTGCACATCGCTCGTTTGACTCGCCCAGACCTTCGCAAGATCGCTCATCCCTTCATAGTTCCACAGCGGTTGAGCCCGGCGATACCTTGTTTCAATCTCTAACTTCCCTGCCGAAACCAGTTCGCCAGCCTCAATCAATGCATCCTCTTTCTGATCGAGCGACTCTTCTCCCCCCTTCACACCGCCTTGAACCTCGCCAGTAGGACTTGGTCCATCTGCCGCATCCTGGCCGCAAAGGAAGCCTAAGTCGGCGCACAGAATCCAAACAACGAAGGCTCCGCAAAACTTCACAACCAATAAACTTGACGGCATCTTGAACCTACCTACTAAAACCTAAACTTGACCAAGACAAAGGTATTCTACCCAACGCACTACTTCCCAAAGTGCTTGCATTCAATCAACTCTCCTTCGACGCACACAACTATTCGATCTCCCTTCTTCGGTTCAATCGCATGAGCTCCAACCCATCCACCGAAAGCCGGTAACACGATCAATTCACGGCCAATCCAAAAACAAGCCGCACGCACCGTCCGCCGAGCATCGACCGGCACACGGTAACAAGGATGCAAATGACCAGCAAGCGTCGTCCCGATCGCACAGTTTCGATCCTCCATGCCCTCGACCTCGCTAGGGTCATGAATCCATCGCATCGCTCCCTCGACGGACGATCCCTCAAGCACTTCCCACCCGATCTCTCGCAACCGACCATGCGATCTGCGATCGTGATTCCCTGCTACCAATTTCCATTGCAAGGAACGATGTCGTTCCATCAAACCTTTGAAAGCTACCTCTAATTCCTCCGTCCAACCCGTCGGTGCATGAAGCAGATCCCCTAACACCACCACCCGGTCGCAAACTCCTTCCCAGTCCCTAACCAATCCCTCCAGCCGATCGAGTGTTCGTTGCGTCGCGCCGCTGGGTATCGCTATCCCGGACTTCTGAAACACGGTTTCTTTTCCAAGATGCAGATCGGCTACTAATAACGTCGACTCCCAACGTATCGCTCCAGACCCCAATAACTCAAGGGAATGCCCTCCATGCTCAATTCTCAAAGACTTTGTCATGATGCTTGCTCATCCCATACCGCCGCAGCTTCAAGCTGCCCTTGCATCTTGCGGATTCGATCCGCTAACGATTCACTGCCGATTCGATCGCGCACTCGCTCTACCATGAGCGGAAATGAAAACGGGGTCCATTGATCCAATTCTCTCACCTCCCAACGCTGGGAATGCATCCGATCCAAAGCTCCCCTTAGCCGGTCGATCTGCAATTGATCGGCTAACACCTCTTGCCTCGCCTGATGCAATAACAGATTCTCTGGATCGTATTCTTTCAACACATCGAATACCATCGTCGCAGATGCTTGCAAGTGCCGCATCGACTTACTCCTCCCAGGCATCCCGTGATGGATCAATCCAGATATCCTCGCAATGTCCCGAAAACCTCTCCGCGTCATCTCCGTCGCATTTAAACTCGACAAGATGTCTTCTTCAATCCCATCTCTTCGCAGCCAATAAGGTAACGTATCGAGCTTGATCGGAATCGACTCGGGGCAAAACAGCATCAACCCATAATCATTGACAGAAATGCTGATCGAAAGGGGATGAAACTTGGAAATCCGATAAGCCAACAATGCACCAAGCCCCTCACTGACCGAACGGCCTTCAAAAGGATAAATCATAATCGCGTCCCCTTCGCGACTACAATGACGCTCGACCAGCAACTCATCGAGCCTCGGTAAATGACTCCAGCGCCGTTGCAACCGCATCAACCCCTCCAAGACCTTGAGCCCTTCAGGGATGCCGGCATCAGCTTCCTGCGCAAGGGGGCTATCTGGTTGCTGCGCAAGGGGATTAGCTGGTTGCTTCGCAGTTCGGCCAGTAGCTTGCTGAGCATTTGGCCCTTGGGATCGGCGAGTATCGCCGGAAGCACCACTGAGTTTCCTTGCCATGCGATCGATCAATCGACGAACCCCTGCGGAGAGTTCACTCGACAGCGGTAAATTCCCTCCAAGCCAACGTGGCACCGCATTCGGCTCACCCTTCCCCTTCTTCACCCAAACAGCACCCTCGCGGATCCATTCGAGCTGCAAAACTCGCCCCCCAAGGAGAAATCGATCACCCGGCTTGAGCTTCGATGCGAACGATTCCTCGACAAAACCGATCTTGCTCCCATTCATCATCTGCACTTGCAGCATCATATCTGCGGTGATGGTGCCGATGGCCATCCTATGACGCTTCGCAATCGATTCTTCTTTAACGCAATACCTTTCGAATTCGCATACAACGCGACGATAATCGGGATATGCATGCAGACAGCCTCCCGTGGTCACAAAATCGAGCACCCAGTCGATCTGCTCTTGAGTGATCTCTCGGTAGCTATAAGCCGAACTGACTTCGTCAAACAACTCTTGCCGTGTGTAAGGCGACCCAAGAGCCAGCGTCACCGCGTGCTGAACTAAGCAGTCGAGCGGTGCGCGCAACGCTCGCCGTTCCTCGATCTGCTTCGATTCAATCGCTAACCTAGCTGCCTCCAACTCGATGATCTCAAAGGCATGGGAGGGGACGAAAGCCAGTTTGCTCGATCGGCCAGGTGAATGGCCGCTGCGTCCTGCTCGCTGCACAAGCCGTGCTGTTCCCTTCGGCGATCCGACCTGAATGACTTGATCCACCGGTGCAAAATCGACTCCAAGATCTAAGCTCGAGGTGCAAACCACCGCAATGAGCTTCCCTTCCGAGACCGCTTGCTCGACCCATGCTCGCAATTCATGCGCCAACGATCCATGATGAACCGCCAGACGACCTGCCCACTGAGGCCTCGCATGCAAAATCGCACGGTACCACAATTCGGTCTGATTGCGTGTGTTGGTAAATACCAACGTCGAGTTCGCCCCTTCGATCTGCTCGATCACTCGGGGCAACATCGACAAACCGATATGACCAGCCCATGGAAAACGCTCGATCTGCTCAGGCAGTAACACTTGCAAGTCAAAAGCTCGCTTCTGACCACCTGCGATCAACGACAGCGGTCTACTCGGCCTTGTGCCAACCAACGTATTAAGAGCTTGCTCTGGATTGCCGATCGTGGCCGACAAAGCCCAACACTGCATGTTCGGAGCGATCTTAGCAAGGTGAGCAAGAGCCAACTCCGTTTGGATCCCCCGTTTGGAACCGAGCAGCTCATGCCATTCATCTACGACCACCGCTCGCAGCGAACGAAATGTCTCTCTAGACTCAGGATACGAGAGGAGCAACGTCAAACTCTCTGGAGTAATCACCATCGCCGTCGGCGGAGCTTGCCGCTGCTTCAGCTTCGTCGAGCTCGACGTATCCCCCGTTCGCTGTTCAAGGGTCCAAGGCAACTGCAACCCATCGATGCACTCTTGTAATGCATGGCAAGTATCGGCGGCCAACGCTCGCAAAGGAGTAATCCACAAGGCTTGAAGAGGGGGTGAGACCTCTCGCTTGCTCCGTCGAGTCCAACCAGACTCCTCGATAGGGTCTTTGATCCACTGAGCGAGCGGACCGAGCCAAGCCGCGCGGGTCTTGCCCATCCCGGTACTTGCGAGAATCAGTCCATGATGACCCGCAAGGTACTTTGTCCAAGCTTCGCACTGCCAATCGAAGGGCTGTTGCCCCATCTGCTGCATCCAAGCGACTATAGGCTGCAAGGCATCTCCCCGGTCCTCGGTATTGCTGGAATTCGCAGGGTTGCCAGAGCTCGCGGGGTTGCTGGAGCTAGCAGGGTTGCTGGAGCTAGCAGGGTCACTCGGAATGTTCATAGCGGATTCCGGTTAACCAATGCATTCCGCCACGATCACTTGGGAGCCCGCTGCAAAGAACGTCCACTCGCCATCGCTCCACTGCGACTGTGGAATCACAAACTGAGCACTATCGACTTTGCCAACATCGGCGTCCGACTTTGGATCGATGGGCCAATGGTTAATCCATGATCGGGATCGAAAGTCCCGTAACCACTCAGGGATAGCGATTGTCCCTTGTGCTTCATGCTCCGCCAGATTGACGATGCACAGCATGATCCTTGAGGTGGCTGGCGATTTCCAGACCCAAGCGACCAAGCAATCGGAGCTCCAGTTGTCGTGCCAAGCGCGTTGGACGTCGAGCAGTTCCCATTCCCCTTCATGAAAGATCGGGTCTTTTAGTAAATCTGTAATCCGCCGATAGAGGACTTGGATATCTCGGTCGCATGATTCTTCGGGTGCTCGGATTAAATGCGGTGAGACTTTGACTCGTTTCCCTTCGAATTGCCCATCGTGGAAGAACCGCAGACCGGGAGAGAGATACGTTAAGACCGCTGCTGGGATATGACGTGCAAGAGGCAGGATCGATGCCGCTCGAGCTTCGTCGTGATTCTCGAGAAACCTTGCCAATCGCGACTGATAGCCGATGTTTGCTTCGAGATGATTTCGCACACCTAGTTTGTCGTCATCGCGCAGTCGGTCGTAGAGGCGTTTGTCATAGCAGTAGTCGAACCCTTCTTCTTGCAGTTCCCATTCCATGTCCCAGTAGACTTCGGCCATCATTAGAAAACTTGGGTGCCGTTGTTTCGTCAATGCGATTGTCTCGTTCCAAAAAGGCTCGATGCGTCGTCCCCAGGTCTTCTCAAAGACACGGGGCGTAAGCAGCATGGCCATATCGCATCGCACACCATCGCACTGATCGGCGATCTGAAGCAGTTCAAGCTGCATTTTTGTTCGCAGTTCCGAACAAGAATAATCGAGTTGTACGGTATCGGCCCAACCTGAAAAGTAAGGATCTCTGCCATGGGCAAAGATTTGTCCTGTCGGTTCGTACACGAAGTAATTCTGAGGTTCGCTCCGCAGATGCTCAAGCGAGCCTTGGATGAAATACTCCGGGTTCGACTCGAGCCATGGGTGATCGAGCCCCATATGGTTCGGCACAAAGTCCAACATGAGTTTGATTCCACGGGTGCTCAAGCGCTCGCGCAAGGCTGCGAGAGAATCCGGGCCACCAAGCTGATCGGAGACTTGGTAGGAAGCGATAGCGAACCCTGACCCGCCGATATCTTCGGTTTGCAGAGAATCAAGCGTGTGATGAAACTCGGGAACCCACTGAGGATTGGTTCTGGAGACCATTCGCGAACGTTCGCCTGTTTGCCAAACACTTAGCAACCACAAGATCGACACGCCCGAATCGCTGAGAAAGTCCAAGTAGGATTCAGGGAAAGCATCAAGCCGAACCGGTAAATTATCAATCCGACCCGGTAACGAAGTTCTGCTTGGCAGATCTCGAGCGAATTGCCGGGCAGCGATGCGCGTGTTGCACTGATAGAGGACAGGATGTTTAGGCATCAGAGCCGGGTGTAGAAGCGTCAGAATTGAGGATTATCCGGGTTGAACAAGTTCGTAATTCGCAGTGATGCTCAGGGCGATTTCAAACAAAAAGCCGACCGTCCCGAGGGATCGATCGGCTTCGATGTCTTTTCATCAAAAGATCATGTAACAGGTGCTTCGACTCAAAAGTCTTAGACCATGTCCTTGAGCTTCTTCAGAGGACGAACCTTGACGGAGGTCGAAGCTGGCTTTGGATCTGCCCACTTCATTTCGCCGGTTTGTGGATTGCGAACTTGGCGCTTTGGAAGAGCCTTCTTTTGGATACGAACAACTTTGCAAAGATCAGGAATCACGAAAGTCCCGACACCCTTCTTGCCAACTGCGTTAGCAATTTCAGCCTTCAGTGCATCGAACACTTCAGCGATTTGCTTCTTCGACAAACCAGTCGCTTCGGCAATGTTGGTGTAGATCTGGACTTTAGTGAGAGGCTTTTCTGCCTTCGCTGCTGCTTTCGCCATGTGAGGATCCTTTGTATCTGACTCTGTGACGGACTTGAACTGCTCCAGGTGTTCGACGGAGAACAACTCTGTTTCGCTGAATTAAAAGTCCCAGCAAACAAAATGCAACCGGGATAAGCTTAAAACCGTGGTATTTCCCTAGGTTTTTATCAAAATATGTAAAAAAACCTTGGGAAAACCGCTATTCCAAAGAAGAAACACGGTAAAAAACCAAAGAAAAACCCCTAGAAAGGGGTTGATTTGTCGCGTGTACGTCTCGCACTTGGCGTTGGTGGCCCCGGATCAATCTTCCCGAAACCGGTAACCAACACCGCGAACGGTTTCGATTGCATCGGCATTCGGGCCGATCTTCTTTCGCAATGCGCGGATGTGAACGTCTATCGTTCGTTCGAGCACAAGGGTATCTTCGCCGAGCGCCGAATCGATCAACTCGGTGCGATCAAAAGCTCGTCCTGGCTGACGGATCAAAGTATCGAGCAACCGAAACTCGCTCTTCGTAAGCTCGACGGGCTTGCCATCTACACTGACTCGATAGCGGCGACGATCGAGGGTAATACCGGCCCGAGTCACGGTATCGTTCTCATCGTCCGGCGTGGCGGTCTTGCGCCGTTGCAACGCTTTGATACGCTCCATCAGAACCCGCACGCTGAACGGCTTGGTCACGTAATCATCAGCACCGACGGAAAAGCCGATCAGTTGGTCGGCTTCTTCTGTCTTTGCAGTCAACATGATGATGATCGCACCGGCTGTCTCGGGCTTCGATCGCAATCGACGGCAAACTTCGACGCCATCGATAATCGGAAGCATCACATCGAGCAAGATGATATCAGGCAACTTGAGCTGCGCTTGACTTACACCATCCCTGCCATCGATGGCTAGCGAGACTTCGTAACCGGCTTTGTCGAGATTGTAAACGAGAATTTCGGAGATCGCTCGATCGTCTTCGATCACCAAGACTTTACTTTTCGGCATACGTTTTCAATTGGTGTGGTTCATGGCGCAGGGCGAGAGGAATCGTGTGCGAGGTCGCGTTGAAAGACTTGCCGATGCCTGATAATCACCCCGTCGACCATATAGATCACATCCTCTGCGATGCTCACCGCCAAATCGCCGATCTGCTCGAGATGTCTCGAAGCAGAAAATGCGTGCAAGGCCGTTTCGACCGTTGATGGATCTTGTTTGATCGCATTCGCCAGAACCCCAATCACCTGAACATTCATGGCATCTAATGGGTCATCCATCAAGATGACGCTGCGAGCCATGTTCGCGTCGTTGTGAACGAACGCATCCAAACTCGAACGCACCATCTTGGCGACCATTCCTGCCATCTCGTTGATACCATCAGGGATCGGAAATTCCGGATGGGGACACAGGCTATCGGCCCGCTGCGCTATGTTGCAGGCCAAGTCTGCCATCCGCTCGAGGTCATTGTTGACTTTCATCATAGTCGTCACGCGACGCAAATCCGCGGCGACCGGTTGGTGTAATGCCAACATCTTCAGACAGTCTTCCTCGATCCGAACTTCCGCCCTATCGACATCCGAATCGCGCCGAATGACTTCGCTCGCCAAAACCCCCTGACGCTGCATCAAAGACTTCACTGCAAGAGCAATCATGTCTTCGACCATGCCAGAAAGCTTCAGCAACGATACGCGGGCTTCGTCCAAATCGTGGTTTAAATGCAATGACATCGTCCTCTTCCAATGGTCAGAATGTTAACATTTAGGTATGAAGAACATGTTAACATAGCATGAAGAAGGCGAGGAGTGCGGGTCTTCTCGAACGAAATCTTCCTAGACACCCGACAAGATCTCGCGGATCACTCGCTGTGATTCCACCCCCGTAAGCCGCTGATCGAGCCCTTGAAAAGCAAACGCAAACCGCTCGTGGTCGATCCCCATACAATGCAAAATCGTTGCATTGATGTCGTTGATGTGAACCGGATTTTCCGCCACGTTGTAGCTGAAATCATCCGTAACGCCATATTCCATTCCGCCCCGAATCCCCCCACCAGCCATCCACATCGTGAAACACTTCGGATGATGGTCCCGGCCGTAGTTCTCTCGGGTCAATCCACCCTGGCAATAGACCGTCCTGCCAAACTCCCCTCCCCAGACAACTAGGGTCGAATCAAGCAACCCTCGTTGCTTCAAGTCCTTGATCAATGCCCCGGCAGCTTGATCCACATCCCGACACTGTGCCGGCAAATCACCAGCGATGTTGCCATGCTGATCCCACCCGCGATGCAATACTTGCACCACCCGCACCCCTCGCTCCACCATCCGCCTTGCCAACAGAGCACTCGCCGCAAACGTACCAGGTTTGTTCACATCCGGCCCATACATGTCGAGTACTTGCTGCGTCTCATCGCCAATTTGAACTAAGTCTGGCACGCTGCTCTGCATCCGATAAGCCATCTCATACTGCGCGATGCGTGTCTGGATCTCTGGATCACCAACCACATCATACCTATGCCGATTGAGATTCCCCAACGCATCGAGCATCGCTCTGCGATCCTGGGATACTACCCCCTCAGGATTCTTCAAATACAACACAGGATCCGCACCCGACCGCAACGCTACCCCGGTATACCTCGTCGGCAAAAATCCACTCGACCACATCCGCGTAAACAACGCTTGCGCTGGAGCACTCGCCGACCAAGTTGGTGTTAGCACAACAAACGCGGGCAAATCATCGCTCTGACTACCCAATCCGTAAGCTAACCAAGACCCCAAACTCGCTTTGCCCGGCACTTCACTCCCCGTCATCACGAACGTACAAGCTGGATCGTGATTGATCGCGTTGGTGTGCACCGTCTTTATCACCGCCAGCTCATCGACCACCTCAGCCGTATGCGGCAACAATTCACTGACCCACCTGCCCGACTCACCATGCTGCTTGAACGCAAACTTGCTCGGTGCAACTGGCAGTCTCGCTTGACCACTGGTCATCGTCGTGATCCGCTGCCCCTTGCGAATCGAATCTGGCAAGTCCTTGTCGAACTGCTCACCAAGCGACGGTTTGTAATCCCACAGATCTATCTGTGAAGGACCTCCGTTCATGTGCAAATAGATGATCGATTTCGCAGTCGGTGCAAAATGGGGCAAGCCTTCCAATGGCGGATGCACGATTCCTTGCGGTACACCTACATGAGGTACGCCAGCGGCTCGCACTCTCCCTAACCCAGGACTTCCCAACCCACCTTGAATGGCTGCCAAAGCGATCGGACCGAGCTGCAACCCCGTACGACCAAAAAATGCTCGGCGATCGATTCCCATCGTTTGTTGCTGTGTCATGATTTATTGCTTTGTTATCGTAGTTACCGTAGGTTGTTCTGTTGGCACCAGTTGCCCAGCCCAGCGAAGCCAATTGCCCAGCAGCAGGGCCAGTCGCCTAGCAGGAACCGTTAGCAAATGAAGCTAGTTGCGAGTGACGGTCTCATCTAAGTTCAACACCAGATTGCACAGAAGAGTCCAAGCTGCGATCTGCTCGGCAGATACGCTCGCCCCCAATTCGGTATCAACCCAACGCTCTCCCGCCTTCGATAAACGCTTGGCATCCTCCGGATTAGCTTGCATGCGCTCAAGCGACTTATCGAGAAATCGCGCCAACTGCTGTTGCTCATACGCATCCGGAGCGCGAGCCAAAACCCACTGAAAGAGCCTTTCAATACGCGAATTCTCGTCCTGCGGAGATGCTTTCAACACTCGTTCCGCCAAACACCTAGCGGCTTCCACATGCTGAATGTCATTCATCAACTGCAACGCTTGTAACGGCGTATTGCTCCGCTCCCGCTTTGTACAGGTCGTCTCCCGATTCGGCGCATCGAAATTCGACATAAATGGTGGTGGTGCCGTCCGCTTGAAATACGCGTACAGACTGCGGCGATAAAGCTCCTGACCATGCTGCTGAATGTAATAACGTGTATTCGAATCTCCATACCCTACCGGCTCCCAAATCTTCGGTGGTTGATACCCTCGAAATCCTGCTCCACCGATTTTGCGATCCAAGATGCCACTTACCGCTAACGCATTGTCGCGGATCTGCTCAGCATCAAGCCGAATGCGAGGCCCCCGAGCTAAATATCGATTCTCTGGATCCTTCGAATAAGCTTCTTCGTCCCCTACCCCACCCCGCTGAAACGCATCGGTCAACACCATCTCCTTCATCAACGCCTTCACGTCCCATCCACTCTTTACGAAATGATGCGCTAAATCATCGAGCAACTGCGGATGGCTAGGAGGTGCTCCTTGCGTTCCAAAATCATCCGACGTTTTCACTAACCCCACGCCGAAGAGCTGCTGCCAAAATCGATTCACCGTTACTCGAGCCGTCAAAGGCTGCTTGTCAGACACCAGCCACTTTGCAAGATCCAGTCGGGTTAACCTCTGACCTCCCTGTGAATCACCCTGTGAACCTCCCTGTGAATCTGGCTTCGCATCACCGAGCGATTGAATCGGAGGCAACGCGGCGAGTCCTCCCGGCTCAACCGGATCCCCTTTGGCATCATACTGACCTCGCAACATGATGTGAGCTTGACGCGGTTTGCCAGCCTCGCGATAGATCATCGTCCCTGGAATGCGATCATCCAACTTCTCTCGCTGAGCTTTCAATGCATGCCAAGCCTCCCGAGCTTGCAAGATCTCCCTCGGAACATCGCTGGCAACCCAAGCGACAAAGTATGCTTTGACTTGATTCTCCAACCGCTTCCCTTCCTCGGAATCGGGCCCCTTCTGAATCGCTTGCGTTAACTCATTGGCTTCGGCTAGCTCTTTCGTCACGTTCGGTACCGGTTTGTTGCCATGCTGTTTCCACCAAGCACGCCAGTTGGAGCGAAGCGTATCTTGCTCACGAAGCCCACCGCTGATCGACAGACCATCCCAATAGCAAATGCCGCCAAACAAACCGACCTTGATTTCGTTTACCATCGCACCGACTTCTAGTTCGGAAACGGGAAACGAAAGAAGTTGCCACTCCCCTGGTCGGGGCAACGGACCGATCACACGATCCGCTTTTGCATCAACCTTTCCGGCACTCTCTGAGCCATCGCACCATACCCAACGCTTGGCCCCCTTGTCGGTGCGAACCTCGATATAGATCGCTTCGGGCGGTTCCTGAAGATCCGTCTGAGCCCAGACACTGATTCGCGAGTTGTCCAAGATCCATTTAGGGACCAAGCCTCCCGATATCGTCTGATCGAACTTGTCGCCGAACTCTGTTACCAACGACCGAGTTCCCATCGGTGCTGTCACTTCGTCAACGCTCCAACGATCCGCATTTCGACTCGTATTCCTCTGGGTCGCCCCAAGCGGCAGAGCGTCGTCAAACCATACGTGCGTGGCGGTTTTCGACGCGACAGCTTGCGATTCGGGCATTTGCGCCCCCCATCGCTTCGATAGATCGTAAAGCTTCGACAACGACGCACCTAGCTGAGCATCTAGCTCATTGAGTCGTGCAGACTGTTCCTCTGTAGGCAACTTCAAAAAGGGTGCTGTCGTCGAGACATTACCGTCCATCGCTGGATCGGCGTTGCTGTAAAAGAACGAATACATCGAATAGAACTCGCGGGTGCTTACCGGATCATATTTGTGATCGTGGCAGACCGCACATCCACCAGTCAGCCCCAAAAATGTTTGGATCGTCGTGCTCGTGCGATCCACGGCATAGCGAAACTGAAACTCTTCGGCGATAGCACCACCCTCGGAAGTCGTAACATTGCAGCGATTGAAACCCGTCGCAACCAATTGAGAAGGGGTCGGATTCGCAAGCAAGTCACCGGCAAGCTGCTCGATGGTGAATTGATCGAATGGCATGTTCTGGTTGTAAGCGTTGACTACCCAATCGCGATAAGGCCATATCAACCGGTCGTTGTCCAAATGCAATCCATGCGTGTCACCATAACGAGCCACATCCAACCAATGCTTGGCCATCTCCTCCCCGTAATGCGTGGAAGCAAGCAGCTTATCGACATAGGCTTCGTAAGCTTCCTTCGTCGGTGAATTTGCAAACCGCTCCACGTCCTCAATCTCCGGTGGCAGTCCAGTCAACGCGAAAGCCACACGGCGGGCCAAAGTCCGAGCATCCGCGGGAGCTTGCAAAACCAACCCACGCGCCGAAGCTTCCTTGTTAATCTCCGCGTCGATCCACTCCCTCGCGGATGCCTTTTCGGAATCTGCCCGCTGGTCAGCAGCCGAACCGGTAGAAGCCGAATCGATAGAAGCCGAAAGGGATGGGCGAATTGGCTCGAACGCCCAATGGCTCTCGTATTTGGCTCCCTGCTCGATCCACTGCTGTATCGTCCGCTTTTCTGCATCCGTCAGTTGACGTGTAGCATTCGGTGGAGGCATGACCAAATCAGGATCGGCAGATCCGATCCGTTGCCAAGCGGTGCTGGAAGCAGGGTCACCGGCAACCCAAGCCGCCCCGGAATCGTTTTTTTCGGTATCTCTTTTTTCCGTAGCCGAGGGAGCTTGATCAAGCCGCAAGTCCGCTTGGCGGTGCTCCGCATCCTGACCATGACATCGAAAACATGCCGCCGCAAGAATCGGTCGAACATCGCGATTGAAACGAATTTCGGGATTCGTCTCCTCAGCTTTAACCCCCAAAGCCAGTGGAAAACTAGCTAGAAAAAGTACTAGAGAGTTGCTCAAAGCCGGCGCGCAACAAGATTGAAATCGGGAGAGACCAAGCATAATCTGAAGCTACGTGGATCGGTATGTGGATCGAATAGTTTGGAAAATCAAGGGGTGGTAGCCGAAGCTAACCGAACCCTTATTGTACCCGAATGATCCTAAAGTGCGGCCTCTTCCTGTACCATAATCTCTTATGGCCGAAAAACGACTCAAACCCACAACCTTCGACTACGCGTTAGCCGCGATCTCCCCCGTCCTGATCATCCTCATGATCGGGTCGCTGGTCTACTTTCTGATCCTTACGCTCTACCGAGGTGAATTCCCAGCCCGACTGACGTGGCTCTTCGGCCTCTTTACGATGGCCTCAGTCCTCATTACTCGAATCGCTATCGAACAGTCTCGCACACAATCATTTGTTTATCTCGCACTTCTGAGCGCCGCGACCCTCTTTGTTGCGCCCCCTTACTTCGTCCTCGATGGTTGGCTTGCACCTTTGAGATTTCCGATCCTCATCGCGCTTCTGTCCCTGATCGTCTTCCTCGCTGACCGCATTACGATGGACACGACAAGCATCGATGATGCATCGGATGCTCACGGACATGGCTTGCTGCAATCGCTCGGTATCTTTCGTCGATCGATAGCCACGTCAAACACAAACTCCTCGCGTCGACATCACAACCCGGGTGTATGGGTCCTTTACTTCGCGATCCTCGCTTTACCCATCTTTGGCCTCGGCCAGTTCTTCCTCCCTACCCCCACCTCCCAACGCTTCGGTTTGGCTTGTGTCATCACCTACCTTGCATCCGCGTTGAGTCTATTAGTCGTCATCTCCCTGCTCTCCCTTCGTCAATATGTACGACAACGCGATGTGGAAATGTCCGATGAAATGCCTTTCATCTGGCTTGCCTCTGGCATCGGCGCTGTCCTCGG
>JBJONT010000324.1:0-11494 GCA_046051705.1 Planctomycetota bacterium
AAGGCCCTCGAGCAATATCCCGAGCATCGCATTTTGATAACGCCGGACCATCCGACACCGGTAAGTACCAAGAAGCATTCACAGGGTTGGGTACCTTTTACGATTGCTGGAAGCGGCGTGCATCCGGATGCTTCTTCGACGTACAATGAAGTTTCCGCATCGCAGTCGGGGTTGCAGATTCCCAATGGCTGGGAGTTGATGCCGAGGTTTATGCGGAAAGAATGGTAGTAAGCGTGAAGCATCCTCTAGAAGCTTGAGCCTGTTCGCAGGGGCTGTGGTACCCTGCAGGAAGCGTCACGGAATGGGGGCAAGAACCGGAAAGGAGTTTCAAGGTGAAGAGTCAAGTTTTCGTTCAGGGACTTGGGGCGGACCGGCTAACTCTAGACATATCTCCCTTCGTCACGTTTGTGACGAGGCTGTTTATACTTTCGCAAGTCGTTGTCACCTTCTTGCCAATTTTGTTGTCGTTCGGTGATGTGCATGCGCAAGAAGCGGAAGGGGAGCACAATCATGGATATGCCTTGATTAGTGGTCCGAGTAGTCGCTTTGCTGGTTTGGGGGTTGGAGAGATACAAGTTGCGGCGGGGCAAATTGCTTCCGATGCAACCGTTCGGCTAGTGTTGACCGAAGCGAATGAGCGAATCCTATACCCGGCCATAGAGATCGTCTCGATTGAACCAACGCCGTTACCGAAGCAGGAGTTGGGTGCTGGAAGTGGGGATGGAGGGAAGGCGGGTGGGAGGCGGATTGGAGAGGGAGCATTGCTCAATCGCTTGCGCGGAGCGATTCAGCGAGTGCGCGAGCATATCGATCCGGTGGAACACGTTCGAATTCGCTTTTTGTTCACAGGTTCTGAGCCGCTGCAATTGAAGTTGCAAGGAGATGTAACTAGGAATATTGAATTGCGACCGAGGCAAGTAGATCAAGAGTTAGTCAACGATGCATCGAAAAATCGACGCGAAGATGATTTGCGAGCGAACGACAAAGAGTGGAATGACTTATTGCGCAACTGGTGGGATGGTTATGTAGCGCAGGCGAAGCGTCAGGTTGAGCGAAGCGATTACCCGAACCTGATCGAACGCTATCTTGCGTATAGTCTCGCAAACCGGTTTGGATTTGCGATTCCGAAAATCGAGGATCCTAAACTCTCGTTGCTTTCGAATGAGCCGGTACCCAGAAGGCAGTCCCCTTTGGGTAAACCCGATGAGCCGACGCCAGCGATCGCATTGATCACGGGTTTAGAGGAAATGCACGATGCGATTCGGCAGGAGCAATTAACGCAAAGCGTTGCGGACAAACCACAAAGAGTAGCGGTTCCGTCTCCGCCGCGTTGGAGAAAACACAAAGTTCCAGAACTTCCAGATGGAACCGCATTGGATGATGTTCCTGTCGAAGCCATTTCGAACGTAGTACCGCCGGAGTGTTTATATATTCGTTTTGATTCATTTCAGAATTACTTGTGGTTCCAGCAACTAAGTGCATCACGTGGCGGAGACATCGCACAGCTTGTAAAGCTTCGAGGGTTCAATTACGAGACTGCCGAACGTGCAGAGCGTTTGCTGAATACCAAGATGACTACGTTGAGCAAGCTCTTCGGTGACGCAGTGATTTCCGACATGGCAATCATCGGGCACGATCTATATATGCAAGATGGGCCTACCATGGGGGTGGTATTTGAAGCCCGCAATTATGGCCTGCTGAAAACTTCCTTCGAGCAAGAACGGCAAGCGACGTTTAAGAGACTCGAGTCGAGTGGGGCGAAACTTCGAAAGGAAGTAATCGAAGAAGCCGAGGTGTCGTTTTTAAGCATGCCGGATCATTCGGTCCGTTCGTTCATGGTAGAAGCCGAACCGTATTTGTTTGTGACCAGCAGTAGGGAGCTTGCAAAGCGATTTTTGCAGGTTCAAAAGACGAAGGAATCTCTTGGCTCTCAACCAGAGTATCGCTTTACAAGATTTCTCATGCCGTTGGATCACGAGTACGATGTCTTCGCTTACTTCTCCTCGCAGTTCTTCCAAAATCTGCTTTCACCTCAAGTTCAGATTGAGCTCAAAAGGCGAATGCGTGCGATCGCATCGATCGAGCATGCGGAGTTGGCAAGTATGGTTTCCGCGATGGAGAAGAAGCGAGGCATGCCAGGCTTGCGGCTCGAGAACGCGAGGACTGATGCGGGGGCACTTGCCAATGTTCCACCTGGATGGGCGCCAGGTACGGCCGGTAATGGCCCGGGGGCAGCAGGAACCTTGCCGGGAGCACGAATCGAAACCTTGATTCGCCAAGGTTATTTACCTGAATGGTTTCAGCGCCGAGTAGATGGATCGGAGACAATCCGTTTTAACGATGAGTGGCATGATTCCGTGCGCGGACGTCGTGGAAGTTTTCTGCCGATTGCGGATGTTCCGATCGTCGATTGCACCCCTGAAGAATCAGCTCAGTATCGTGTACTAGCCGAGCATTACACACGGGATTGGCAGCAGACCGATCCATTGATGTTCGGATTGCGTCGCTATGAGCATCCGGAGATCCCCAAGGGAGAGCGTATTGCCATCGAAGCCTCGATTGCACCGTTAGGAAGTGATAAGTATGGATGGGTTGGATTACTGCTGGCCCCTCCTGCTGATCGACAGATTCAATTGCCCAAAGATGATGTGGTGAGTTTGCAATTGCATTTGCGTGGAAACGACATTACTGGCGATTCCGTACCGAACCATTTCCTTTTTGCGGGTTTGAAGGATGTTGAACTTCCGTTTCCAGAAGAGACGAAGGGGTTGATAGCAACGTTGCGATTGTTGAGATCCTTACCTGTTTATTTGGGAGCGTGGCCAAAACCGGCCATGTTGGATCGCTTGCCATTGGGGCTCGGAGGTGGGCCACCTGATGTTATAGGTTATTCTCGCGCACTTATCGGACTATGGCGATGGCAGATGGGAGGTTTTAGCATCCTATCGTTTCATCGGGAGATTTTAGAAGCTTGTGCATCAGTGGTCCGAGTTGTTCCTTCGGAAGATGTTGCGCAAGGGAGAATGTCGATTCGAGATATTTCGGCTAGTAAGGTAGCAGGTTGGTTTCACACCCTTGGGTTCCGGCAAGCTGCCCAGGCAACGCGAGGGAACTTGTTCCTGCTCGATGCGATCGAAAGTCAGCTTGGAGTTCAACCAAAGGAATCGCTCGCAGTTGCACAGCGTCTTCTCGATGCCAAGCTTCAGTGCACTCTAGGGGGGAGTTATGAATTGCGCGAGGGGTTATGGCAATCGACGGCTTGGCCGGAGAATCTCTCCCTTGCGCCTGGTGCGCACGCATCGAGTCTTGGCTTCGATACGCTTCATACCGTACCACCGTCGAATTACCGAGCGAGCTGGTTAGAGTGGTTTCGAGGAGCGAATCTCCACTTAACTCAGTTGCCTGAACGCTTGGTCGTAGTCGGGAACCTTGATATGGATTCCGTCGCTATTAAGAAAGGGGGGGACGCTCCGAAGGAGGAAAAGCCCGAAGCGTTACCGAAACTCGATTTCGATATCTATGATTTGCCTTTCAAGATGTTCAACTCCGATAAACCGAAGAAGAGTAAACCGATTGAAAAGTCTGAACCAGAGAGCGAAAGCGAAACGACCAAGAGGCGTAAGTTCTGATGCGATTAGTGCTTGGTGTGGACGAAGCCGGATATGGGCCAAATATTGGTCCTTTTGTTATCGCATTAAGTCAATGGGAGATAGACTCGCAGTTTAATGTTCTTCAAGGTCTCGAACCCTTTGCTCCTGAGTTCAAGGACCGAGCGATCTCGGCGTTAAAGGCCGTCTCTGAGTACATACCGTTGGGGGATTCAAAGAAGATCTATCAACCGGGTGTGGGGTTAGGTGGATTGGCTCTGGCGCTTCGTTTTTTGGGTCAGGAATCCCGTCAAGGTGTTTCGATGAAGGTTTGGGGGGATGCTGATCTGAAGAGGGTTGAATCAAGGCTCTGGTACGACCCAAAGCTAGCGCAGCGATGGGAGGAAAATTCCAATCCTGCGTCGAGCGAATCGGTTGAAGATCCATCTGGGGAAACTGCGTTGTTTCAACGAGGCAGAGAAAAGTTTCGCAAGCTCGGGATATCCTTTGGCGGATTTCGGATGCGAATCATCGATGAGCAGTTTTTTAATGAGGAATGCCATCGATGCGGCAACAAATCTAATGTGCTTGGCGAGATGAGCTTGGGACTGGTTTTCAGCAACCTAAAGAGGTTGGTCGAAGCCGGAGAATCAACCTGGGAGAGCGTCGAGATTTATTGTGATCGGCAGGGGGGTAAGAAGCGTTACGCAAGTTTGCTTTCGCACGCCATCGGAGAGAATTTTCCGGAAGAGTCGAATCCTTGGATCGATGTGTTGGAGGAGACTCCGCATGTGAGTCGTTATGGGACGATCGTAAGGGGGCTGCCGATCACAATCAGGTTTCAAGTTGATGGCGATTCGTTGTTTCCATCAGCGGCATCGTCCATGGCTGCGAAATGGGTACGAGAGGTGTTGATGGATAGGCTCAATCGATATTGGCACGAGGTAACTGGAGGTACTGTTCGACCAACAGCAGGCTATTCTGTCGATGCCCATCGGTTTGAAAAAGAAATCACCCCATGGCTAATTAGCCTTGGGGTGATTCGTGAGCATTGGTGGCGATTAAAGTAATCTGTTCGAGGCTTATTAAACCCCTGGAAAACCACTACTTCTTGTTTGAGCCGTTATCAGCCGTGTCTGCTGCTTTGGCAGGTTCGGGTTTTCCACCCTTCACGCGGAAGATTACTCCAAGTTCCACGGCAGGCTGTTCCGCAATGTCCGTAAACAATCGGATGGAATCACGATACTCTGCATCGGTGTATTGACCTTGCTTGAGTTTGAGGACCAAGGGGAGAGTGTGCAGCGACTTGGAATTTGATGTCAGTTTTGTTGCATCGAGTTCGAACAAGGCACTTTCCATTCCAAGGATTTTGAATGGCGATTTCGATTTCACAACAACAATCTGCCTTGGCAATTCTTCCGTTGGGATTTCGCCGAGTGAGAGCATGTTCGGGGATATCGACAGTTGGGCTTCGACATCGGCGGTAACACGCAAAGAGACGGTCTTTACGTTACGGTCATTGGTGTGCAGGAGGACTTCGGTTTGCAATGGACCAGCAGGGGCCGATTCATCAAGGGTTGCAGTGAGGGTGTAGTTGATTCGGCCTGACTGACGAGACGTTTCTTGAACTGCAACTTGGAGGTATGGCTCGTTGCATTGAGCATGCGTTATTTGCCAATCAGGTTTGCCGGCGTATTCGAGAAGGATTTCTTGAGTCCGAGCTTTTCCTTGTGGAACCTTACCAAACATAGCTTCGCCTGGCTTGAATACTACGTCAGTTCGGATGTAGCCTTTGACGTGGAGTTGAACTTCGGCAAAGGATGGTTTGTCAAAGGTAACAGTGACCGTCGCAGCGCGAGCACCGGCGTGTGTTTTGGTGTTGAAAACAGCGAGGATACAGCCGGTTTCGCCTGGCTCAACGTTTTCCGTAACGATGCTGGGGGTGGTGCATCCGCACGATGTACGCACACTCTTCACGTGGATCGGTGTGGGGAACGGATTTGTAAAATAGAAGCGATGTTCAGTCGTAGCGGCCTTTGCTACGGTGCCGAAATCATGATCGGCATCTTCGAACATCTTGGAAATCTGTTGCGCCTTGGTCGGTGCAACCAGCGCGATCAAACATAGGGTTGCAAAAGCGAAGGGTTTCATCAAAGGCCTCATCAAGGATTTCATCGGGGGGCTCCGGAGATGAATTCGTTCACAGGAGTAGATCAAAAAGGTAATGCCGTCGGACAAGTATTCCACATCATTAAGCTGGATCCTGAAATTGCGCAAAAAAACTGTGGCAGACTTCGATCTTCTCCTGCACAAACGACATAGCAAGTAGATTCGCACCCCGTCCCTAAGTTCCGTGTCCGAGATATTCTTCGCAATCGACACAGAGCGAAATTTGGAAGTTTTTTTTGATCGAATTCGAGTTGCAACCGACCCGCGATCCCACCGAATTTGTCGAGTGTGTCAGACTCTGGATAGAACTTGAGGGAATCTATCCATGGCAAAGAAAAAGAAATCAGAGCGAGCGTTACGAACGGACCAGACTGGGCGACCACCCTTGATGGGGATCGTCTGTTTGGTTACGGGTGTCGTCGGTGGATGGTATTGGTATGAATCGACAGGCATCACGGAATCGAAATCTGGCTGGAATGAAGTGACGCAACGTTGGGATACCCCGAATGCTGCGACAGTCCTTATTGAACCGAATACCAATGAGCAAGCTGCACAGGGTAATGGAGATGTAATTGCCGGTTCCCAGTCTCCAGTGTATTCGGCTTTGCCGGAAGATTTAGTTGGAGCAAGGGATGTAGAGTTAAGGCCCTACACCCCACCAATCATAGGGACCTTAGAGGATCGGGTTGCTCGTGAGCCGCTACCTGTCCTGCCGATAACGCGTCCTAGTGGAACGAACTTCGGAACAGGTGTTCGGGATCAAGCTTCGCGAATCGTTGCTTCCAGACCGCCGGTTTGGACAAGTGAAAGTAGCGTTGGTGAGGCGAGCACAAATGTAGATACAAAACACTTGGCATCTTCCCCTGTAGCTCCGTTGGCACCACTAGCATCGTCTCAGGACTGGGACAGCACAAATCCGTTCTTGGGAGCGGATAGCAAGCTCGTTGCTAAGAGTCCTGCGGCGGGGCAAGGGGTTGGCCTTGGAAGTGAAGCTTCACGATTAACGATGAAAGCATCGGCACCATGGCCTGATGAAAAAGGAAGCTTGCCACCCGCGTCGAATTTGCATCCGGTACCATTAAGGCCGGAGTCTGGTTTGGCGAGTGCCACGAAGATTCAACCGACGGAGGAGGGACCGAAGCGTAACGATTCGCGGCTTGTATCGGACGGACCGAAGATTGAATCCTTGCCGGCTGGTTGGAATACAGCGGGAGGAAAAACAAATTTCGGTTCGGAGGCCACTGAAGGTGGCAAGACCAATGAAGTTAAAAAGAGTCGTGCGGTGATTCGCCAACCCCGTTCAGGACTTTGATTCTTTTTCAGCTCGTTCGATGAAAGCCTTCGCTTTTGCGAGTTTTCTGGGGGGCAGTCGCGGTTCGCTTGCGGCGACTGCCGTTTGGAAATCCTCAAGAGCTAGAGTTGGATTTTTCTGTGCGAGCCGCAGTAATCCGCGATTGAAATAGACCCAAGCGTTTCTGGGTTGCAGGTCCAAAGACTCCTTCAGAACCGAATCGGCTTCTTCGAGTTGATCGTTTCCGATGAGAGCGCGAGCAAGATTATTCAAGCAGTAGGGTAGGACGTGGGTGTCCGACTTACGAGCTTCATCAATGGCTAGCTTGAGGTCCTTGATTGCAACGTCATATTCACCGAGTTCAGCGGAGCAACCACCACGACCGTTTCGTGCGGCGATTGAATCCGCGTTTAGAGTCTCCAGGATGTAGTTGTAATCTTCCCAACCTTCAGAGAACTGGTCGGAGTACCAGTAGGCTCCTCCGCGTCGCAAGTAGCCTTGCTCATTGGTTGGATTTAGCTCGATTGCAAGCGTAGCGGCTTCGATCGCTTCTTCGAATCGATTTTGCGCTAAAGCGATTTGTGAGGCGATCAATGCTCGTTGTTGTTCCGTTTCATCGGCAGATTCGGGTTCGAGTTCTACGGCGGCGTCGAAGTCTTCTTGAGATTTCTCGTCGTTACCTTGGATCTCGTGAATAGCGCTGCGACCGATTAACGCTGGAGCGAAGTCGGGGTTCTCTTTGAGAATCGTATCTAAGTCGTTGAGGGCTTGGTCCATCCGACCAAGTTGAATATGGAGCTGTGCCCGAGTGAAGAGTGCAGGTAAAAGGTGAGGACTCGATGAAATGACTTGATCAAGGTCTTTTTCAGCGGCCTTTAAGTTGTAATCCGACATCGATAGGCGAGAGCGATCCAGCAAGCATTCTTCGCTTTCCGGATCGATCGTGAGGGCTTTATCGAGGTATTGTATCGCTTCTTTATGATCCCCTCGGAGTTCTGCAACAAGGGCCATACCGCGAATTGCTTGGACTTCTTTGGGCGAGAGTTCTAGTGCATCTTGGAAATCTTGTTCGGCCTTATCTCGCGAAGATTGCATTAGGTGTTGGTAGCCGCGAACTACCAAGGGGATAGATTGCTTGCCATCGATTGCAAGCAGGGCTGTGAGTTGTTCGATCGATTCGTCGATACGGCCTGCACTGGTGTAGACTTGAGAAAGTCGATAGCGGGCTCCTACGTGCCTTGGGTCAAGTTGCACGGCGCGTTGAAGCCATTCGAGCGCTTGATCGGGTTGATTGTCGAGGTGATATGCGAAACCTAGGGTTGCATAGAGCGTTGCATCGTCACCGCCTGCATCCACAATGAATTTAGCATCTTCGATTGCACCAGCAGGGTCGTCGGTATCGATTCGAAGTTCAGCGCGTTGCAACCTCGCGGGGTGAAAGTCTGGGTACTGTTCCAAGATCCAGTTGCAATCGTCAAGCGCCAATTCGTGTTTGCCCGACTCGCGATAAGCTTCTGCGCGAAGTCCGTTTAAGAGCGGATGGTTCCCGTGTTCGTTGATTCGATCGTTGAGGAATTCGATAGCGGCTTGATAACCTTTTGACTTCGCCAATGCGGAAGCCTTGATTTGGTAACCTCGATACGATGGGCCTTCAATCTCAAGAAATCGCTCGATTTTCTCGATAGCTTTGTCGTAGTTTCGTTCAGCCATCTGAAGATTCGCTTGTAGCAAATATGCGTTGGCATAGGTCGCGTCAACGCGGATTGCTTTATCGAGAAACTCCATGCATTCATCGGGGTGATTTAATGCTTGCGCGATTCGAGCGGAAGAAAAATAGTAGTCCGCTGATCGATAACCGGCAGGCGCAGTCTCAAGGGTTTTGGAGGCTTCCTCGGGAAACCCAAGAGCGAGTTGCAGATGGGCGAGGTAGGCGAAATCATCTGGCGTGGCATCTGGGCGTTTGATGATCGTTTGACAAATGCTGGCCGCTTTTTCTAGCCGTTCGCAGCGTTCAAGGAAGTTAGCAAATAAACCTAGCATGTTTCGATCCTGCGGATCCTTTGCCAGGGCCTTTTCCCATACGTCGATCGCTTCGGTGATTTCTCCCTTGTTTAAAAGGAAATCGGCAAATCCGCGTGTTAGGTCGTTCGTGTTCGGGTGAACTTTCGACCAGCGAATGAAGTCGTCAGCGGTGATTGCGTTTTCGGGTAGGGCTCGCTGCGAGGCAACATATTGCGCTTCGGTCAGTCCGTCGGAACCAATGATTGCTTTTTCATCGCTACCGAAATCCTCTTGCGAAAGCCCTCGTACGTAGCGTTGGAATTCGATGGCTGGATCGGGGATCGGAAGTTCATTGGCTAGTTCAATGCCTTGGAAGTTGCAGTTTCGATACAAGACCACCACTGGCAAATTCACCGGAAAATCGGGCATCGATTCAATTTTGTCTCGTATCTTTTCGCGAATTGCGCGCTGCCCAGAAGGTGATACTTTTAATTGAACTTCTCTTTTCCTGCCCGGCAGAAATGTGATCAAGACTTGAGCGGCTATCGGATTGTCTTGGGCGGACTGGAGGTTATCTCGGAACGTATCCGAAAGGTACCTGAAGACCTCGGTACAAAGGGGTATAGAACCGTCGGAGAGATTGAGCGAATGAAGATCCGCCATGACGAATCCACGTTCGTAGGGGGTGAAGCTTTGTTGAAAGCACTCCCGTTCGAATTCCTTGGTCCAAGCGTACTTCAGTGGTTCCGAGTTCGGAGACACTTCTGTCCAGAGTAACTTGGCATTCGGAAAGGCATTTAGCATCTTGCCAAAATGTGGCGATTTATTGATTAGATCAACGGTTTGCGAATCTCTGAGTTTCGGTTCTATGGGAACGGTATCGAAAAACTTCAGAATGGTTAAAGCAACAAGGATGAAAATTCCTAGGGAAGTAAAAGCGAACAGGGTTGCAAGGGCTGGGAAAACGACCGAGAGAATTAGCAGTATGATCCAACCTGCGACGCAAAGGGCCATCGTCGTCCATGCGCTGCGAAAGTTGCTGAATTCCACGAATGGACTTACCGGCGGCTTTTCAGAACACTTCCTGCACAGTGCTAGCGGTAGAGACATCGAGAAATGCTCTTCCTTTAGTAAGACAGGGACACCGAAGGCGAGTGCTGAGGAGCCGCAGTTCACGCAGGACTTTGTGTGACCTCCCGCTTTTTCAAGTGAGTCAAGTGTGTCAGAGAACACAATATTGGCGCGGAGCAATTCATTGCTAACGGCGCGCAGCGGTGGAAACCCCTTTGCTACTTCTTTCGGTGGACTAGGAATGAGTTGCATGAAGAATTCTTTGGGCGGAAAAAATCATCAGCCAACTAAAAATTGCGAGCGTTTCAACTATGAAACGATGCGTTTGGCCTCGTTAACCATATACATTGTTCCGCAACCGGAACAGAAAAGAAACCATTCGTAATAATAGGTTTGATTGGGTTTTAGAGCTTTTTGCTTTGTCGGTCTCTTTTGCAGAACGCCGCCGCATTTGCGGCACGGGCCACCAACGGTGGGCTGTGCGGTGGATGCAACATCCGATTGGCTCGCAATTGGCTTATGCGATTGAGCACCCGTTGGGGGGGGGCTAACAGATGTTGAGATGTACGGAGGCATTTCGCTGGCTACTTCTTTGATGGAATCCAAATAGCCTTGATCAACCGTCAGAACTCCGCTTTGTGCAGCCGCGACAGCCAGGACATCACAGCGTTCATTTTCTTTAATGCCCGCATGTCCTTTAACCCAATGGAATTTGATGCGATGGAGCGTGGAAGCTTCCAGGTAGCGCTTCCATAAATCGATGTTCTTTACTGGTTGTCCTGGACCGCGTTGCCAGTTCGCTTTTGCCCAGCGAGTCAAAGATCCTCGTTGAACGCTATCGACGACGTATTTCGAATCGCTGTAGATTTGGACGTTGCATGGGCGTTTGAGTTCCTCGAGGGCGGCGATCACCCCCATGAGTTCCATCCGATTATTCGTAGTGCGTCGAAAGCCCCCGGAGAGCTCTTTTCGATGCTTACCGAATATCAACACTGCACCGTACCCGCCTGGGCCTGGATTGGGTTCCGCTGCGCCATCGGTGTAGATAATGACGCTTGGCGTGGTTAATGGTGGAGAATCGGCATTGCTCATAGTTTGAAAGTTTAACGAACTTGGGACGATTCGTGTACGGTACAGGGCGAAACAAAAGGTAGGGGAAACAAAAAAGGCTGTGCGATTAAGCACAGCCTTTTTTGAGATTTTATTTCATCTACCCGAGTGCGATTGAATCGTTTTGATTGTGACTCGCTGGGGAAGATGTTTGCAGATTTACCAAACTATGCCTTTGGAACATCGACAGCTGGAACTGCAGGTGCTGCTGGTACAGCAGGAGCCTCTGGAACGGCTGGAGCTGCAGGCGCTGTTGCTGCTGCTG
>JBJONT010000325.1:0-4172 GCA_046051705.1 Planctomycetota bacterium
AAAAGTAACATCCGCTCGAGAATCGGTAGATTGCAAAAGTGAATCAAGTTGTCTTCTTAGCGGCCCCGACTTGCCTTCACTCTCAAACATCGGCTTGAGCAACTCTAGCGGTCCGATCGTCAACCGCTTTACTTGATCTTCAGCTTTAGAGCTAAAATCATCCGTCACAGCCGCATACGATCGCCCTTCGGAATCCTTTGTCCAATATCGATATTTTTTGCTCCCAACATCAAGCGTGTTGGATTTCCAAGACTCGAAATCGTTGAGCATACTGCTAAGTGGGCCGGGGTCTTTTCGGCTCCAACGCAGGACATTGTGATACGTGCCAACGCTTGCACCCGGATACCAACCTACTGCAACAGTGTTGAATGCGTCAGTTGCGACGAAACCAAATTCCGGCAGACCACCAGTACCCGAAGTTTTGGACGACGGATAAACACTCGACCACCAACTCGAAAGTGCAGACACACTATTCGATGCGGACGCTTGGCCCGCAACAATCTCTTGCTTCAAGAACAATACCGCTTCAAGCCCAGGTGGAAGCATCTCGGTCGAGTAAGGAGCACCGACACTTGGAGGAGTCCACGGGACATTCGATGCGTCGCTCTGGATCGAGAAAAACTCCAGCATGGGATCGATAGCCGACGCACCCTCTTTGTTCGCTCCTTCAGTTTTAACAACTGGAGTCGCATTATTGGCAACTTCGTTCGGTTTCGGCCCCTTCTGAATCGTCACTATGCCTTTCTTGTTCCCTTGGAGAACAACAAGCAATAAAGAGAGCAGTAAGATGGAGCAACCGACAACCATCGGCATAAACCAAACGGGTCGCTTCGGTTTTGATTTCTTTTTGCCAGTAGGCATCCCTTTGCCCACCGCTTTCGTCGGCTTGCTTCCGTCTGCCGACTTCGACTTGGTTTTCGGCGCCGCAGCCGGTTTACTTGCAACGGGCTTGCCTGAATTCGTTGTGCTCGGGGACTGTGTATTAGTCGTTGGCGTAGTTACAGACGGTGTACTTGCAGACGGTGTACTTGCAGACGGTGTACTTGTAGACGGCGAACTTGCAGCCGGCGAACTTGCAGCCGGTGTGCTTGCAGCCGGTGTGCTTGCAGACGGCGTGCTTGCCACCTTGTTGATTGTCGTAGGTTTGCTTGATTGGGGAGTGCTACCCGAAGGTGAATTTACAGTCGGTTTATTTGCAACTGGTGTATTAGTCGTCGGTGTATTTGTGGCTTTGTTGGGAAGTGCCGGTGGGAGACTGGCCGATGGGGAGCTTGCCGGAGAGGGTTGCGCAGAAGGCTGTTTTACGGGGGAGGATGGTGTTGGCCTGGATGCATCCTGTATTGGTTTGCCCGGTGTTGCTTTGTCTGATGTTTGTTTGTCTGGTGTTTGTTTTGTTGGCGATTGTTTTACCGGTGTTGGTGTTGCTTTTACCGGTGTTGGTGTTGCTTTTACCGGTGCTGCCTGAGGCGGCTTGGTTGGTTCGACCTTTACAGGCTTCTCAGAAGCTGTGTTCGCCTCATCTGGTTTGGGAACAATCGGTGCAGCAGTTTGAGGGTCTGCACTTTTCGTTGACGGGGAAGATGCTGTTTTTTCGAGTGGTGCGTTGTTGCTTGGGTCAATGTTCTTCGTGGTGGATTCGGCAGGCAGGATCAGTTGATCTAGTGCTCGGAGCAACGGGTCAACATTAGCGAAACGAACAGCAGGATCTTTTGCCAAGAGGTGCATCAAGCATCGAACTTGGGTTGCCGGCATTCGTTCCGGTGGTGTTACAGGAACATGAGCATGGAGTTTCGCCCAGTTCTCAACTGGAGCATCTTTTCCAGGGTCAACGGGCCATTGACCGGTAAGGCATCGGTACCAGAGGCAACCAAGAGCATAGAGATCCGAGGCGACGGATGGGAGTGCATTGGGTGCGAAGAGTTCGGGTGCTGCTAATGCCAAGCGATGATCAAGTCCCCCGAGGACACTTTGTGTGGGGGCGTGGTAAGGAGAACGTGGTGGGAACAGAGGATCTCGCAGAAGTCGAAATCCGTGCATTTCGTTCCAAACAACCGCATCAAGACAAAGATGACCGTGCACGAGCTTCGATGTATGAAGGAACTTTAAACCAGCAGCGACATCGAGAACTAATCGGTGAGCTTGAGAAATAGACAAAGGACCTTGTTCTAGTACTTCTCGCAGGGACAATCCTGGGACTGCTTCGCAAACAGCGTAGAGGTGTTTTAGAGTTGCACCGGATTGCATCCAGCGATCTAGGTGAGGGGCATGAACATGGCAGTGTCGTTCGGCCCATCGCAAGCTTGGGGGCCAAGCTTGCATCGACTCATTGGCGAGTGTTTCGTCAGCGATGGCAACAATCCACAGTGCTTTCGGTGGGAATGCAGACCAGCGAGCCGTCGCTGCATCTTCTCCTTCATACCAAGCCGTACCGCGTTCGGCTTCGAGGGAACGGGTCACGCGAAGCTTGCCAAGTTGCAGTGGGTGGGAAAGCTCTCGGTACAGCACGTTCGCTTGGTAAGCGCTGAGTTTCTCTTGCTGAACCAATTCTTTGATCACCAAGGCGGGATCGATTTGGTTTTCTTGACCGATCGCATCGGCGACCGCACGTGCCCACTGACGGCACTGCTCCGGCGTAGCAAGCCCTGCAAGGTGGACGCGTTCCCAAAGTTGCGCGGTAGTCAATGCCATCCGAAAGGATATCCCTTGCAAATCAGACGTTTTGGCAATAGGTTTAAGGCCGAGCGAGGACTTGGTTCTCGACGTATCCCTGATTGCTCTCTAGAAAACTCATTCCTTAGTATAATGGCTTCTCAGCTAATCGTGAAACCGACTTCAAAAGAAGTCGCATCGAGTGCCTGCGATTGGTTGATCGAATCGATCGCCGAAGCGATTCAAGAGCGGGGACGCTGCGTGGTGGCCTTGTCGGGCGGGACAACCCCTCGACAACTCTACGAATTTATTGCGCAGAGGCATTTGGATACGTTGGATTGGCGAAACGTCCATTTGCTTTGGGGGGACGAGAGAAACGTCCACCACACGGAAGACGAGAGCAATTACCAAATGGTCCGCTTCTCTTGGCTTGACCGCGCCGAGGCTACGAAGGACCCTCGGGCCATTCCCAACGCTTATCCGGTCCCGATCAATATTTCCGCTCCTGTTCAATCAGCCCAAAAGTACGGCGAGACAATCCGGCAGGTTTTAGGGGATTCGCCATCAATCGATATCGTCTTGCTCGGGCTCGGCGACGACGCTCACACCGCATCGCTCTTCCCAGATACGGAAGCTTTGAATAGTCTCGATGGATTTGTGGCGAACTATGTGCCGAAATTCGAAGCTTACCGGCTAACGATGACCGCTTCGTTGATCAACCAAGCCAGAAAAATTGCTTTCTTGGTTTGCGGGTCGATGAAAGCCCCCGCGCTCGATGTCGTCTGGCACGGCCCGCGAGATCCGATGAAATTCCCCGCACAGTTGATTCATCCGGCCTCAGGGGATGTTTGGTGGTTTGTTGAAGCTTGCGCCGCTCCAAGATCCGGTTGGATTTAAGTCGGCCCCGATGGCGTTCGGTTTGAATTGAATCGAGTACGTCAAACACCGAGCAATGAAAACGGTGCCGCGCACGCGGCCCGGTGTTTGGTTTACGCGGTTTAATTCCATTTGATCGTCGAACGCATCGGTCACCGGGCTGCTCGCGCAGCACCGCTAGAGACACCGGGCTGCTCGCGCAGCACCGCTTATATTGGCCGTTAAGCCAATATCGGCTGGACGACGTTACCATGCACGTCGGTCAGTCGGAAATCTCGACCTGCATAGCGGAACGTCATGCGTTGGTGATCGTACCCCATCAAGTGCAGGATGGTTGCATGGAGATCGTGAATTGATACGGGATTCTCAACGGCCTTGAACCCAAATTCATCGGTCGCTCCGTAAATCATGCCACGCCGAACACCTCCACCCGCCATCCAAATAGAGAAACCCCAGTGGTTATGGTCTCGCCCCTGGCTTGCTCCACTACCATCTTGCCCCATTTCGACGGTGGGAGTTCTACCGAACTCACCGGTGCACAAAACGAGTGTTTGATCAAGCAGCCCTCGTTGCTTCAGGTCGATCAGCAAAGCTGCGAGTCCTGAATCGCATTCGTTTGCAACTTTGCGATGCTCGTCTTTGATGTT
>JBJONT010000326.1:0-13610 GCA_046051705.1 Planctomycetota bacterium
ATGGTGGGTAAGTCTTTCGATGTGGGGATTTTGATCATAGCCAGATCGGTATCTGGGTCGTAGTTGATCAATTTCGCGATAGCGGTCGAGCCGTCTGAGAGGGTAACTTCGATACGGCTAACATCTTCGACCACATGGAGATTCGTAATGATGTATCCGCGTGGATCGATGATCACGCCGGTACCCATTCCGTTGACTTCCTGCTTGGCCCCTGCGCCGTTGGAGGACGCAGTGGTAACAAATTTATTCCCTTGGATGTTCACAACCGCTGCTTCTGCGCGTTGGATGGCGCGCACGATTGGGCTCATTCTGGGACTCGGGTCCGTGGCTTGCGCCGAAACAATTCCGACCGATAGGCATAGTCCCAGCGCCGCGCAAGGGAGGCGTAGGGAAGCTAGGCTGGATGTAGCAAAACGAAATTTCATTCTGGGTCCGGTTTCCTGCTCGGGGAATTTGTGCAGTTTCGGCGCGACGAGTCTTGCGGGGAATGCGGGTTCCACCACCAGTTTCGACGACGCGGTATGCATCGGATGATCCGGTTCTCCCGCATGATTGCGAAGTCGGGTGGATAAACAGTTCCCCTACACAGAGAAGTTTTCCGGAACGGCGCAAGTTACCCAACCTGAACAACCCGTTCGATTACTAGCATTCCCAATGCCCCCTCTCCAACTCATTTGCTAGCATTCCCAACGCCCCCTTTCCGACCCATTTGCTAGCATTACCACCCCAAAACCGTCGCGAAACTGGGGACAGTCCCTGAACCGCCCCCCGCAGGCAGACATTTGCTAGCATTCCGCACGCCCCCTCTCCGACCCATTTGCTAGCATTACCACCCCAAAACCGCCGCGAAACTGGGGACAGTCCCTGAACCGCCCCCCGCAGGCAGACATTTGCTAGCATTCCCAATGCCTCCCCTCCGACCCATTTGCTAGCATTACCACCCCAAAACCGCCGCGAAACTGGGGACAGTCCCTGAACCGCGACCTGCAATCAGGTATTTGCTAGCATTCACGCTGTAACCAACCATGCATGCCCTTTGCTTGCATTCAAGCCGCCCAATTGACCGGCTACCGACCAATATCCCTAACCCCTGGGTGATTTACGGGAGCTTTTCGCGGAATTACTATGAACACTCTTTCCGTTACTTCCTCACCACACACCTACCTCCACCTCTACCCTATGCTAGCCTCCCTACCGCACGCCGTTCTCTACCTGCTGCGTCTGACCCTCTGCGGCTGGCTCGCGGCCTGCTGCTTCGCCACTTACCTGCAACCGACTCTCGCCGCCGAACCGAATACCACTCCCGCCCCGAAGAAAATCGTTTTCATCGCCGGTGGTCGCAGCCACGATTTCGGCTCCCATGAACATTACGCCGGTTGCCGTATCTTGGCCGATACCGTCAAACGAACCGTACCTGATGCCCAAGTCGAAGTAATTCGTAATGGTTGGCCTGCCGATGACGCAGCACTCGACTCCGCCGATACGATCGTCATCTACTCGGACGGTGGCGGCGGTCACCCATCGCTCCCTCACCTCGATCGTATCGAAAAACAAACAAAACGAGGAGCAGGCTTGGTCTGCATCCACTACGCGGTCGAAGTCCCCAAAGATCGCGGTGGACCTCAATTCCTCCAATGGCTCGGGGGCTACTTTGAAACCAATTGGTCTGTAAACCCTCACTGGTCCGCAAAATTCGACAAACTTCCCGAACACCCAATCACTCGTGGTGTTCAACCTTTCGAAACTCGCGACGAATGGTACTTCCACATGCGATTTCGTGAAAACATGAAGGGGGTCACACCCATCCTCTCCGCCATCGCTCCTCCAAATACTATGGATCGTCCAGACGGCCCGCACAGCGGTAACCCCGATGTCCGTCGCGCTGTCGCAAAAGGTGAACCACAACACGTCGCCTGGGCTTCCGAAAACGAAAACGGTAGCAGAGGTTTTGGTTACACCGGAGGACACTTTCACTGGAACTGGGGTCGCTCCGAACCAACTCGCCTCGTCGCTAACGCAATCCTCTGGACCGCTCACATCGATGTCCCCGCCAACGGCGCAGTTGTCGAAAACAAATCCGCTTCGCAACTCGTTGAAAACCAAGACGAACCCGTTCCAGGTAACTTCAACCCTGCCGGCATCGCCAAAGAATTTGGTATCAACCCCGGTGAAACAGGTGCTTCAAAATCCCCTAAAACCAAAGGTCGAACCTTATTCTCCTCTCCAATCCTCACCTCAAAAACACCCGGCCACCGTGTCGATGCAAAAGTCGACGTCAAAGGTGTGAAAAAACTCTTCTTGATCGTCACCCCAGGCGACGACGGCTTCGCTTGCGATTGGGCCGATTGGATCGAACCAACACTCACCACTTCCTCCGGCCAAAAATCCTTGCTCGACCTGAACTGGTCCTCGGCAAACTCGGAATGGGGTGAAGTTCGCAAAAACGCAAATGCTGGAGGTGGCGAGCTAAAAGTCTTCGATCGTGTACTGCCCGGTATCGGCACCCACGCTTCAAGCGTTATCACTTTCGATCTACCCGCCGATGCACTCGAATTCAAAGTCGGATGTGGCTTAGACCAAGGCGGTATCAACCAAAACGGTGGCACGTCAACTTCCCTGCAGTTCCATATCGCCGCTGAAGGAGTCCCTGACGGAGTAGGCGCTTCCACCCCAGCTCCATCTCAAAACCACTCCCCAGAAGATGCGGTCGCCGGCCTACAAGTTGCCGATGGCGTCGTCGCTTCCCTCGCCGCCTCCGAACCAGTCCTCAAAAGCCTTACGAATCTCGACATCGATCATCGCGGTCGGATCTGGGTCTGCGAAGTCGTTAACTACCGCCGTCACAACGGTGAACGCCCAGAAGGTGACCGCGTACTAATCCTTGAAGACACCGACCAAGACGGTGTGATGGACAAAACCAAAGTGTTCTACCAAGGCCGAGACATCGACTCGGCCCTTGGCATCTGCGTTCTAGGTAATCGCGTCCTGGTCAGCGCTGCTCCATACGTCCTCGAATTCATCGACTCAAACGGCGATGATATCCCAGATTCAAAACGAGCAATCCTTACGAAAACCGGTGATCCTCAACACGATCACTCCGTCCACTCGTTCGTCTTCGGCCCCGACGGAAAACTCTACTTCAACTTCGGCAACACCGGACATCGATTGTGCGATACCGACGGAAACCCAATCAAAGATCGCTGGGGACGCGAAATCAACGACTCCGGAAACCCCTATCGCCAAGGTATGGTGTTCCGTTGCAATGAAGACCTCAGCGACATGGAGGTCCTCGGCCATAACTTCCGAAACAACTACGAAGCCTCCGTCGACTCGTTTGGAACAATCTGGCAATCCGACAACGATGATGATGGAAACCGCGCCACTCGTATCAACTACGTAATGGAATTCGGGAACTTTGGCTACGTCGATGAAATCTCCGGCGCAGGTTGGCAGTCCGAACGCACTAACTGGGAATCCGAAATACCCCAACGCCACTGGCACCTCAACGATCCAGGTGTCGTCCCCACAATGCTGATCACCGGTGCAGGTTCCCCCACAGGTATCACTGTCTACGAAGGGGACTTACTCCCCGAAGTCTTTCGCAACCAAGTTATCCACTGCGATGCCGGCCCTAACGTTGTTCGCGCTTATCTCGCAAAGAACGAAGGCGCAGGCTACTCAGCGAAAATCGAAAACCTCGCCGTCGGCGAATTCGATAAATGGTTCCGCCCCGCCGACGTTGCTACCGCACCAGACGGCTCACTCTTCGTATCCGATTGGTACGACCCAGGAGTCGGTGGACACAATATGCAAGATATGGATCGAGGACGCCTCTTCCGCTTCGCTCCCGAAGGAACAAAGTACGTCGTCCCCTCATTCGACTTCTCTACACCCAAAGGTGCCGTCGAAGCTCTCAGCAATCCATGCAACTCTGTCCGCTACCTCGCCTACCAAGCCTTGAGCAAAATGGGGAATCAAGCTAACGATGAACTCCTCGCCTTGGCCAAACACACCAACCCCCGCCTTCGCGCTCGTGCGATCTGGTTGCTCTCGAAGACTCAAAGTACCCAAGCAGCCTTCGCTCTTGCTGCTAAAGATTCCGACCCAAATGTACGCACCGTCGCCATCCGGCTAGCTCGCCGAGACAAAATGCCAACCAAGGAGTTTGTCCCAAGCCTGATCAACGATGCTTCTCCAATCGTCCTGAGAGAACTTGCACTCGCTCTCCGCGAAGACACCTCAGCTGACATGCCCATGTACTGGGCTCAACTCGCCTCTCGCTTTGACGGAAAAGATCGCTGGTACCTCGAAGCCCTCGGAATCGCTGCCACCGATCGGTGGAATGAGGCACTAAAGGCATACCAATCCATCTCCAAAGAGAATGCAAACGCAGATGCAGCACGCTTAATCGCTTGGCGTGGCCGCGGCTCAGTCGCTTCCACCCTCCTCGCGCAATGGCTCGCAAACGAAACCACTCGCTCAGAGGATCGATTGGCTCTCCTACGCGCAACCGATTTCCTAAAAGCCGATGACAAACAAGCAGCCCTAAAACCTCTGCTTGATCAAAAAGACCCCCAAGCCGTAATCGACGCAATCATGCGGCTCGACGGGATCGACGTCAACGCAAACCCTCGTCTTGCTCAACTCGTCCGCGACCACGTTACCAAACTTGGTGACGACCCCTCGCAAATTCGCATCCTTCAGAAAACTCGTATCGCTGGACTCTCTGATCTACTCCTGGACCGATCCGCGAAATGGGGTGCTACGACCCAAGCCCTCCAAGCCCTTGAGTTAGCCCTTGAAACCGGAGGCGTGAAGTCCTTAACGCAGAGGCTCAACAAACAAGAACCCGACGAAGCCGCCGTAGCGCTTTCAAAAGTCCTCGGCCTATCGAATCGCAAGGAAGCTTCCGAGCTTCAGCGAACACTCCTTGAGTCTGATGCTGCCGCGAAAAGCATCCGAGTCGAAGCGGCGGTGGGTTTGGCACGCAACAAGGGCAATCTTCCATACCTCATGGAGCTAGCCAAATCGAACCGATTGCCGGGAGAGAGCAAGCCATTGATTGGCCCATCACTTCGAGCATCCGAGAACGCCGATATTCGCAGGGAAGCCGAAGCGATGTTCCCGCTTTTGAAGACTTCGCAGAACCCGTTGCCGCCGCTTGAGGAACTTGCCAAGAAACGTGGTAACGCTCAAAACGGAAAAACGGTCTACTTCGGAGCAGCAACTTGTTCGCAATGCCACATGGTTGGCAACGAAGGCAAAAACGTCGGCCCAAGCTTGACCGAGATCGGTAACAAGCTCAGCCGCGAAGCAATGATCGTCTCTATCCTTGCTCCAAGCGCTGGTATCTCTCACAACTACGAAGCCTACACTGCTAGGACAACCGATGGCGAAGTCATCACAGGTCTATTGGTCTCAAAGACAGCGGAATCGGTGATCATCAAGGACGCTAAGGGCATTGAGAGAACGATCCCATCAAATGATCTCGATGAACTACAAAAGCAAGAAAAGTCCTTGATGCCGGAGAACTTGCAAGAGCTCATCAACGAACAAGAGCTCGTCGATGTAGTGGAATACCTGATGAGTCTTCGCAAGTAAATCCGCCCCAAGCGCAGAGCACTATCCTGGGCTATTTCCTTACGCCCTGTTGGGGCGTAAGGATGACGTGCTCCCCTACGCGTTCGCCACGCACATCCACCGCTAGGCAGCAGATGGCTATGGAGGAACTAGGTGAAATTAATGAAGGTCGTTCAATCACCCATTACGACCCGCCACGTTGAAGCACAAAAACAAACGGCATCACAAGCCCCGTTGGGGCACCAAGCGATCCAGTTCCACCAAACTCAGCGTGGATTGAATCCCTGCAACTTCTCATCCGGTAACGGAACCGCTACTGGCTTGCGAACACCTCCCTCTACCCTCTCTCCCTCTCCATTGGCTCCTTGATTCAATGTATTGATCACTATCAAGATATCCAAAGGACTTACGCGACCGTCTCCGTCCACATCCAAGTCACCCGGCGACTCTCCTTCACCTGGCGATTGAATCTCTCCTGCTCCATTGCTGTTGATGTAGTTGATGATAATCAACGGATCAAGCGGCGAGACAACTCCATCGCGGTCAACGTCCGCCGGCATGTAGTCGTTATGGAAAGGTGTTAAGTCTTGAATCACAAAGATTCTTTCTGATCTATGGATCGAATCTCCGTTAGCTCTCGAAGTCGCTTTGAGCACAATATCGATCCATCCGGGCACTCCATACAGGATTTGAGCATCCTCTCGCACTCGGAGTGTCGTTCCGACTACTTCAAACCGAGGATCCGAAACGGAATAGTCGTAGACTTCATTCGAATCAGGATCAACCACTGCCACATTACCCAAGACATATCCTGGTCGTTGCTCAGGAATTGATAATACTCCACTGTATGCAAGCTGACTGGGTTGGTCGTTCACAGGCTGGATCTGAATCCCAACCGTCTGCGGAGCAGACCAATCGCGGCCATCATAGGCTTGTACCACAACCGAATCGTAACCATTCACGTTGGGATTCGGTGTGTACTGACCACCGGTCGAAGTTGACCATTGGATCGTTCCCAAGGCTCCTCCACGGACTAATACCCATTGAATCGAATCGGACTCTCGATCAAACACCGATCGGACCCAATCGGCAGTCGATAAGCGCACTGGAGTATCTTCCACAACCGTTACCCCAGGCAACGGCTGCAAAACTGGTGGAGTGTTACCTCCGAGATCCCTGAGCCCGATCGATACTTGTTCAATAACAGAATCAATTAGTTCGACAATAAAAGGTTGCGGCTCGGATAGCCGATGCGTATAGACACTCCCACCACTTACCCCGATCAAAGTATCGTCACGATACCCCAATCCCCAACGAGTCTCTCCGGAAAGAACCATTGAATCGCTCGAAACAATCGAACGTTCGAACATTTTCAATCCATCTAAAAGCGACCAGCCCATCAACTTGGTTGAGTCAAACTTCGAAAGACTCCAGAGGACTTGTCGACTCAAATCAAATACACTTGGGCCCGCTCCTTGATCCAATCGCAATAGCGTTGGCAATCCACTTCCGAGTCCAAGCACTTCAAGCCCATCGGGCGTCTGGATTGCTATGCGGTCAGAAGTTCCACTTGTACTCGACACCCGCACTTTAGCGTCAAAGAACCTTTCGGCAGTCAATTCCAAATTGCCAGGACTCCAGTGGTAAACCTGCAAATTGGTTCCTTCTGTCTGCGGTTGATCGATCAGCACAGTAGTACCGGCAACCGAGCGAACTTGTGCTCCCGAAGGTAAGCCATCGAGCAATGAGAACAACTCGATTGTCGATGTCCCGGTACTCCCATTCCAACGGACTTCATACAAGCTCGACGCTCCGGCATTATCTGACGTAGCTTCGCGCGATACTTGTAACAACACATCATTCGCTACGCGGACTAATGAGGTGGTATACCCGGAATTAGAAACCCCAACATTATTTGCCAAGGTCCCAATGCTCCATCGTTGAACACTTGCATTGGCCAAATCGAATCGCACCAACTCACGGTTCGCAGATTCCCCCAGCAGCATTGCGACCCCTTGCGACTGATCTAACATCGCAATCGACTCGATCTGCCCACCCAAAGGAACTTGTTCGAGTTGCGATCCACGGCCGATATCTAATTTGATCAACCCATCGTTCGTCGCGAACCAACCAAGCGAATCCGATTCCCAATACAACGGCTCAACAACTCCAAACGCCTCGGTCCATCTACCACTTGGGGCGGGAGCCGAAGGGCTCGTTTGCAAAAACGACGGGCTATTCCCCAACAATCGAACGCCGTAAGCCCCGGCGTCTAACCCCCGGAAAGATGCAATCCCGCGAGCATCGCTGCTTGCCAACGGCTCAGCGAATTGATGCGCACCGTCAGAGTTCAAGTCGAGATAAACTAATCTCTGCGACACCGGCGATGAGTCGACTTGAGGTGCCCGCAATGAGTGCGGATCGTCATAGACCAACACATCGAGTCCTGCAAAAACGCGGCGGTCTTCTAAGACATCGAATACTAAAACGCGCCGCGGGATTCCGCGAATCGGACTGCGGTGTCTATTCATAAGCAAATTCCACGATTTCGCATCGAATACAATCTACCTCGAAACCAGTAAGCCTAAATTCTGCGGCGCACATGCTCGGCCCTCCCATGAATAAAATGGGTAGCCTAAGATAACTCGGCTCGCGAAAACCTTTGAACGGTCAGTTTTAATGTATCCAAACACCTACTGTTTTGGTAAGGAATTCTCCCCTGTTTTTTAGGATACTCCCCCATGCAATCCAGCTCGAATCCCATGAAAAAACAATCTGCAATGGTGGAAAGAAATCTGCTGACCGGACGAGCCAGCCCCCAAACGGTTTTTCCGCGTGTCCCTTGGACGTCTAGTTTTTGCAAAAAGTTCCAAACAAAAATCCAAAAACTTTATTCCCAGCATTTCCTCGCGGGATTTTTGCTCGCCCCCATCCTCTTTCTTCAAATCGCTTCAGCATCCCAAGCACAACTCGCCCTAGACCGCTACCAACTCGGTCGCCGACTCGAACGCTTCGAGAAATCTTGGCAACAAGCTACCGAACCCCAAAGGACATCTAGCACCCCCGCCATGGAGCGGGCCGTCACAAGCTTCTTCTCTCTGCAGCTTGCCAAAGCAGGCCAATCTCTCGACCAAGCATGGATGGACTCACTTGGAATCCCACCCGATGAACAAACCAAATGGATGCGGTCGACCCGTTGGCTTCTCGACTGGGAACGCCCCTGGATCGCCCCAACCGCTGATCCCTCCAATCCCACATCGAACTCACTGCGAGGGCAACTTCGAGAATTTTACGCCCCCCCTTCTGCAGATAACTCCGAACAAACAAATGCTTTATCGAACCGAAAATGGAATTTGAAAATATACCGCTGGCAACAAAACACCTCCGATAAAGAACAAGAGGCAGCTTACCAAACCACACTTACTTCGCCGAACTCGCTAGACGAACCAATAGACATCCCACTTCAAAACCTTCCTCCAGGGGATTACCGCGCTAACATCACCATCGCAAGCTCGACGGGCCAACCGGAAATTCTTTGTGAAGCCTTCTCGATCATCGACCAGATCGACGCGCGCATGCAAGCTGTCGAACAATGGCTGGAATCGAACGGCAAGATATCCAGCAATAAGCAGTCTACCGGTCAGCAATCAAGCAATCAGCTCTCGAACGCAACGCAAATCAGTACTGCAAGGTTCCTCGCAAAAGAACTTCTCAAAGGTCGTAAAGGAACCGCCACTGAAATCGACTTCCCTTGGAATCAGCTTCTAGCTGACTTTGAACAAATCACTGCGCCGAATAGCGAAGACTCATCGCGTGGAATCCAAGCATGGGCCATGAGCCCAGGAACTAAATGGCTTCAGCTTAGCCGTGAAAAAGACTCCCAAATAGCCCGCATCGAAGTCCCGGATTGCGACGCGATCACCAATCCTCAAACCGATAAACGTATCCCTGTCCTCATCGCCTTGCATGGCGCTGGGGGTAGCGAGAACATGTTCTTTGAAACCTATGGGGCAGGACGACTTGTGAGCCTCGCAAAGTCTCGCGGGTGGCTCGTAGTCTCCCCTCGCCAAACGATGTCTGGATTAGGGATGGATATCCCTACGATGCTCGACGCCCTTGAACAACTTTGGCCTATCGACCGAAATCAAATCCTGCTCTGCGGTCACTCCATGGGGGCCGCACAAGCCCTCGCGCAAGTCAGTCGTTCTCCGCAATCTTTCCGCGCTGTGGCTGCGTTGGGCGGTGGCGGTTCTGTTCGCTCAAGCGAAGCAATCAAGGACATTCCTTTCTTCGTAGCCGCAGGAGAACGCGACTTCGGTAAACCGCGTGCGAAAGCTCTCGCATCGCAGTTACAAGGATTGAATTGCTCCGTGGAGTATCGCGAGTACCCGAATGTCGAACACATGGTGATCGTCCAAGCCGCCCTCGACGAGTTGTTTGAATTCTTCGACAAGAAGGCTAACCCACAACCTTAACAACCAACCATCGTCAACTACTCAATTTCAACTCTCATGGTAAACCTTCTCTGGAAAACAACCCGTTTAACACTTGCTATCCTCTCCTTCTGGGCCGTGTTCCTTCAAGCTTTATACTTGATACAACTTGGACGATTCGAACTCGCCGGTTTCCTGAGCTTTTTCACCATCCAAGCCAATCTATTCGTTATCGCAGTTCTGCTCATCGAGACATTCAATGGCTGTGGTATTTCAATTGATCGAAGGGCAAGCTTACGCGGCGCGGCAGTGCTCTATCTTGCAATCACCGGGATCGTCTACGCCGTTCTCCTGTCTAAACTTCCAATCGTCAAAGAAATCGTTCACCCTGTAGCCGATGCATTTCACCATGTGATTATGCCGACTTGGGTCCTATTCGATTGGGTAGCAAATCCTCCCTCGCATCGGATCACAGTTCGACGTGCACTGTGGTGGTTTGTCTATCCGCTTACATATCTATTCGTCTCGCTCATACGCGGCGCGATTACTGGATGGTACCCATACCCATTCCTGAATCCAGCCAGCCCTGGCGGATGGCTCGGAATCGTAACCGTAAGCTTTGCATGTCTTATTCTTGGGTACATCATCCTCTTGGGCATCATTCGTCTTCAACCTCGAAATCAAGATTGAACTTGAAACGACGATCAATCCACCCACTTCTGTAACTTCTTCAAATCCTCTCCATTTGCAATCGGATCAAATCCAAGCGAGCTATTTCTTTCTAGCATCCCTTTGCGAGTCAGTTCCATCGTCTCCCTTAATGACACGCCATCCGATGAATCCTTCGCGACAACATAAATCCCCACGACATCTACGTTGTCTTCGATAACCACACGACCCGACTCAAATCGATATTGAACATCATGTACCCCATCTGCATCGACTCGGTAACACTTCGAAGCTCCATGCAACCAAATGGGTAAATCGAACTCCCATTGTCCCTTTCGGGAATCAAAGCGAAATGTGCGAGTCGCTTCGTCAATGCGATACCCTAAATCGTTGACCACCAACATAGCAGCTTGAGAACTGACTACGGAAGAAAGATCCCACTGCGGCTTACCTTCAGTGGTAATCCGTTGATAGCGATAAGCTGTCCCCCGCTCAAGAATCGGTTTGAGCATTCCGATTTCAATCCCGATCCTAGCGATCGGATCCAATAAGTCCGGGTACTTCGCAAGCGACTTCATACTCAAATTAAACCAGTACAACGAAGCGATCCCGTTCCCGAGCCCTTGCCATGCTTGCGCTCGAAGTTCTTGAGCCGTTGGCGATCCTCGCCGAGGGCTCAACACTCCCCCCCAACCATCGTGCGCTCCTTGAGACCAGTAAGCGATCGTTGCGGGTCGATTAAGCTCTCGAAGACTGCGGGTCATCGTGCCGATCGTCTCAAGAGGTGCCCCCCATCGAATGCTCTTGCCATCCCATCGATCATAACGCGACCAAGCGTCCGCAGCCGGGGCAATCACACGGTAAGCGTCATAATGCGGATAGTCGGACAACCCTGAGTAATACCTCCAAGTCCTTTCCTCACTGAGTGTCACACTCGTAGGCAATATCCATGACGCATAGGGAGCTAGCTTATCGAAGACTTCCTGCGGTGGAACTGGTCGGCCACCACCGTATTGTGGCTCACCGAGAAACTCCACTGCGTGAATTCCCGACACCATTTCTTCTTTGTCGTATCGTTCGCGATTTCCAAGCCGATTGAAACGCTTCATCGGATACTTCTTCACTAGTTCACTATTGTCGCTATAACCACCGACTTCCTCGATCTGGCCTGTATTGACCGATAATTGGGTCAACGTCTTGAGGTACTCTTCGTTCGCCAAACTCGAACCTTCTTTGCCGTTGCTCGCGATCCACCCACCGCTTATGTCAAAGCGGGCAGGACGCACTTTCAAATATCCCCATACCTTTTCAACTTCCCCCGCGTCACCTTCTAATGCCACTTCGATCGCTACAAATGTCAGGGGGAGCATCTCGGTTGCAATCGTAAACCCGATCAACTCTCCCCCTGGAACGCTCCTATCTCCAGTCCATGTCGCGATGTCTTCCAGCACACCTTGCGGATACAACGTCTCGAAACCACTCGCATCCTTAGGCAACCACAATTGCACGCTTCGCAATTGTCTCGAACCACTACCGGAATTCCTCAGCGTGATGCTGACACTCTCAGGGCGAACGGCATCCTCGCGAGCATGAAACACGACCGATTCGATCCAAAGCTCAGGCTTGGCAATTCGGAAATCGTGTTTCTGAGCAATCGTATGGGCCGACTGCCCCTCGCCAGAGGCAACTCGAACCTGATATCGCAACGCATGATCTGTCCCTACTCCCCATTCTTGACTCTGGCCGTTCCAGCGCAAAACGCGCAAGGCACCTCCGGGCAGTTCGAAACCGTTCTCCCACGAGGGATCTCTCCAAGCCCATTGACCGCGAGATACGAGTTCTCCAGGAGCGACCTCGTCGAAGATTACAGGCCCAGAATTTGCGGGCCCAGATTCCACAGGCCCGGAGAGACGGATCGTTTCGTCCGTTGGATTTTGAACAAAAAGCTCCACACGGGCCGAGAGCGTGGGGTCCGGCGGACGCCGGTATCGCATCTCGGAAGAGACTTGATGCTCCGTGACTGCCATCCCTGCGATCTTCAGCGACTGAACTTTTTCATCAAAGGCCGCATCCACCGAAGTCACGGCAACTAATTGAAACGAAAGAATAAGCCCTAAGAACAAACGAATTGGGCTGCTTCGCATGGTATCCCTCATTGATATCTAAAGCGATTCATCGCTGATGATGCCAAGACACATTATTGTAACGCCGCTCTAACCACTCTTGCACTTGCTCATCGGCTTGGCCAGCGAAAGGATGTTGGCTGAATTGCCGATCGGCTTGCCATACTCTTTTTAGAGCTTTCTCAAGTACCGCCGTGAAGGCCTTGGGGTCTTGAATCCTATCCCCTAGCCCTGCTACGAAGCGATCGTGGTCGCGGCCTTGACGGTAATCGGGCTGCTTTGGAGGCATAGCCAGATACTTGCTGATCCAATTCAGTGGCATATCGATCAGCAGCGTTCCGTGATACATCATCCAATGTCGTTTGATTCGAAGCGCATTGCCGGAGACCTTTTGACCATCGATGGTCAAATCGCAGATGCCTTGTATATCAACCCTCTTGCCGATTCCGCATTCGTCAAGCGACGACTGCAAAGCTTGACAGACGCGGGACATCACCGTCCTATGGGCTTCGTCCAACGAACGACAGGCAGGACGCGAATTGAGTGATAATAGCACGCTGAACATCGCACATCCCGGCCCAGCGACGATCGATCCACCTCCGCTCATACGCCTGAGAACCGGAACCGAATCGCTCTTGCAGCGATCAAGATGCACTTCCTCAGCAAGCTTCGATGATCGCCCTACTACAACACACGGAACGTTCATCTGCCAAAACCGCAAAAGCTCCGCTGGCTCGCAATTCTCATTCGCTGTGTCTATTCTCTGCGATTCGAGATTATCCATCGCCTCAAGCAGAGCCTCATC
>JBJONT010000327.1:0-9188 GCA_046051705.1 Planctomycetota bacterium
GCTCCACCCGTGTTAAGACTGTGTAGTACATGACAAATCACTGGTTTCATCGAATTACAACTCCTCGAATACTTGGCCACGAAGCCACCTTAAAAAAGCTATTCATTGAAAGGCTGCTTGCCAAAGCACTTTATTCGAATTCCATCGATGACGTTTTGCTCAAACATGAATTTCGCCCAAACCAACGAGTCGTGAGCTTTATAGAAAGCCTGGGGAATCGCACCCAACGGATCGAGCGGCGCTCCGGTGGGATAACCAAGCTTGCGTAATACATCGCCTGCGGTCTGCTCGAATATTCGAACCGAAGATTTAGAGAGAGTCGTTTTCCACTTGTTCATATTGTTCGAACGGACCTTACTGGCCATCTGATCAATCTGATCCTCAGGAGCCGAATACTCCAAGAAAGAGAGAAGCTCTCGTAAATAAACCTCCGGTTCGGACAACAACTTTTCATAACGGATGCTTAAGAAAGACTTGGGATCCAACATTTGCTCGGCCTTTAGCAGAGCCTCGCAACAGTCCTTCCAATAACTCGCCGCCGACCAAATGTTATTCGGTCCCCAATTGCGTTCCAGCAGGGAATTAGCCACATCTCGACCATCGCGATAAATGAAGATGTACTTCGCTTTAGGAAACAACTCTTTCAACAACGGCACCTGGAAACTAAACGTCGGTGTCTTATCCGCCCATCGAGGAAAACCGAGTTTTTCCGATCTCTTCATGCAAATCCTATCCACCATCGACGCATAAGTCTTCGGTTCCGTCTCCCGAAACAAAGAATCAAGGTCCCAATCGATTCCCCATTGCATAATAGGTCGCTCTCGAATGATCTTCGATGCAAGCCCCTTAAAAACATCCGGTTTGCTCAGGTCGACCTGCTTACCCTCTAGAGCATACTTTGTGATGAAATGCGTCTCGACTGCGTTTCCCCATTGGCTCGGTTCAAGAAACCCTCCGACGAGAGTCGTCCCAGATCTTGGACACCCCAAAACAAACATAGGACGCATATCCAATTCACGTATCGCACTCACAAACAACTCCAATTTCTTCGAACTAAAAACAAGGTTTCCAACTATGAACGATTGGCTTGATCCAAGTAGTGCGATTCCAATGCACCAGCCAACTCTTTGACCGTAGAGGCTTGATAGACTCCACTGCCCCCAAATGGCTTCAGAAAACTCTCCAAGTTCCTGTACAACTCTTCCAATGCCGCACCGTCCGGCACATAGGAATTACAACCGGCCACCAGCGAGGAGCTATGCAACGTAAAATTGATATAAGGCAAACGCTTGCGCACCAATGTTGGCAACAGCTTGTTATTCGCCTGACCACGCATTTCTTCGAAGTTCAGCCACACACGCTCACAAAATCGAAGCCTCTCCATAATGCCGATAAGCCGGAGTTTGTTCCAAGGTGAAGACTCCAGTCGCAAAAACAACCGCCCCATGAAGTCCCAATCAAACCGCGTAAATCCTCGCGTCAGAGGGAGCTCCCAAAATCCATGCCCCTGCGAAGAAAACTCTCTTCGGATTGCTTGATACCCCCGATTGGAATAATCCGGGGAGCCATCATCACTCCAACGACAATACGGCATAAACGAATAATCAGCCACAACACCCTTAGAAAAAAGGTACTGCTGGATCTTATCGCTCGTTGAATATCGCCCACCGCGAAAACTCTTCGGGCTGATGCCCATTGCATCAAATAACTCCATCACCGACTCGAGCTTCGCCCGAGCTACCCCCCAGTCCAAATTCGCTAGATAACTATCTCGACTTGGAACCTCCCGCCTATCAGACAACGGCGGGGTATTCCAAGGGTGATAATGCAAACCAATTTCAGCCATAGGGTTCTTGCTCAACTGAGCAATCACATCCCGCGACCTCTCGTTGGCAAGTACTGCATAGTTCACGAAATAGGTGACTTTTGCCCCCAAGGCTTCGCAAGTCTGCTGAAAGCGTGGCAAGCCTTCAATGTTCGATACCCCTTGGGTATCCGTCGTAAATCCACTCGACCAGTCCCACTGCTCTTCAGTGTCGACCGTAATCGTATACAAATTGCCCTGGAAACCCTCATCCCTCCAGCTATCCATTCCAAACTGCCCCTTTAATTCGCGGTTCTATGCCACTTCCCCAACCATTCACCATCCGATTGAACACCTCAGCCATCGGGCCATCAAAAAACCAAGGCGAATCAGACCCCCACCGGTGTTGGTTCCTCTTGCCACTCCTCCATCAATTCCTCCTGTGTAACTAACTCTGCTTCGATCACCTCGGGGTCTTGAACGTCTTTCATTGCCCATACAGAGTTAATGGCCGCCGCTCCCACACCAGCAAGCGTATAGTAAGCTTCCACCATCAATGAACTCGAAAAAACAGAAGCGATGGAAACAGCGAGCAAGCCGGAGAAACTAGCCAATAAAGTCACCCGCTCCTCGGGACAACCCATATTGCGCCGCAAGTACTGAAAAGAGATCAGCATCACCGATACAAAGAAACCATACATCCCACAAAAACCAAGAATACCGTAATCTCCAAGCACCTCGATCGGCGTGTTGTGAGGATTTCGAATCTCGAAGTGCTTTCGAGCATCAGCTTCCTGCGGTAACAAGTCCGCAACTTGGTATCCAATCATCCCAGGGCCGAAACCTATCAGCGGACTCCCTTGAAATGCACGCAACCCATACCCCCACAAATCAAAACGGCTCTTTGCCGATACGTCCAAATCCTCTCCACCCTTAAATGTCGATGCAAACTCCTCGACCACGCTCGGACCTGCAAGAGCAAGTCCCGCTAAAAAACCAGCCATCAAAACAGTAACATTGATTCTCGTCTTAGGCGCCATCCAAACAATAATTCCGACCGCAGCAACCGCACCGAGCATGCAAGAGCGAGAATCCAAAAGCATCACAGCATGCATCTGAAAGACAAATGAAATAAACGTAATCGCTCTCCAATACATTGTTTTTTCAAACAACGTCAAACAGAGCGAAATCATTGCCAACCCCGTGAACATCATGGACGCTTGATTACTTCCCGTCCCGAATCCCCAACCATCTTGAATGTACCGACAGAATCCTAAGTCCAAGTAGTCCTTGGTGATCCGATATGTACTGTACAAAGATGCTACTGTTGCCATCCGCAACAACGTGATCATCCGATGCGGTTCAGCTAAACCAACGGTCGCAAATCCAGCCACCAAAACAATCTTCCACATCGCACTGAATACGAAGTTCGACATGCGTAAATCCCGAGCCCCAAGCGTCCCGTAAAACGCAAGCGCCATCCAACCCATCAAACCCAATAATCCAATGCGTATCCAAGGATGAAGTGGTGGCAATTGGCGACACCGAAGCACTCCTCCAACCAAAACCGCGATGATGATGTATCTTTCAAAAGCCACATCTTTTGGGATCGAATAATGCCAATTCCATTTCGGTTGCAGAAACACGAAGAAATAATAGGCGACAATTCCAAGCCATGGCCGTGACAAGGCAGCAACGATCCCAATAACCAAAAACCCCCAAACAACTAGTGCACCCATGCTGCCTACCTCCGATCACCCAACGTCATGCATCCGACCACGATTAATAACAAACAACTATCGAAGCGACTTTAAAAACAAAATCAAATCATCCATTTCCTCGCCGCTAAATGCTCCATCTGCATAAGCCGGCATCAGCGAGGTCTTCGTCTCACTCCACTCGACGTCATCTTCCTTGCTGATCTTTGTAACAAGAAAACCAGAATCTTTGCGGTTGATCAAAACCAACCCATCCTCTCGCTCAATTAATCGACCGGAGACCAACTCGTCCTCGATCATCGCCTTACCAAAACGATATCCACGAGATAAATAACAAGAAGGGCAATTCAAGGACTCCCTCAAATAAGCTTCGTCGTTAACCCCCACGCCAGAAAGACTTGGAGCAAGCAAATAATCTGCCGAATTGACCGGGTTCAAAATATGGCATTCAGCACACTTTCCTTTTCCGTAAAACAGCTCTTTTCCGCGATTCAATCGGACAAGCGACCATTCGACTTCCCCTTTGGCCTCACTTGCGACAGGTTGCCATTTACTCGCTACTCCCCAAAGACTCGCATAGTCGCGATTCCCCTCAATGGACATCAGATAACTGATGATCTGAAAAAGCTTCTCCCGACCGATCTCCGATGCCAAGCCCACCGGCATAATCCCCTCTGTCGCTTTGAAAGCCGCCGGATCGACAACCGACTCCCATAAATAATCGACAGCAGACTGCCCGCTTCGTCGCGTGCTTGCCACACTTGCGATTCGGTGAAGTGTCGGCCCAAACCCACTCTCGCCAGCCTCAAGCGAATGGCACTTGCGACAGTACTTCTCGAACCCTTCCTTCCCTTGCGTCAGTCGTACCTGCGGCAACCTTGAAGAATAATTCATCTCCCCGATCAGCACAGAACAAATCGCAAACAACACGACTCCCGCGATTCGATAACCCATGGTTCGCCCCAGTAAATGCCCTTGTTCCACCAACGCAACCACCAGCCGCTTAAGGCTTGTTGTCGAACTCGATCCGATAAAGCGCCTTTTCAGCGTAACTGCAAGCGTAAGCTACGTTACTACCCGCATAATGAGTATCGACGACCTGGCTGATCTTCGCAACAAACTCAGAGTCAACTTGGTACTCCCCCTGCGCGTTGCGATTGACCCGGACCGCGCTCAACGCATTATCACCATACGAAGCCATAAGGATGCGATCTTCAAATGCATTTTTCTCCCCCGCTGGAACATAACTGATCCCTTGCGCACTGGAAAAACGCTTCAACGGAGGCACCCCTCCATCTACCTTAACACCTTCGACCGTGTCGTACGGAAATTGAAAAGTCGTCCCCTCTTCCACCAAACAAAACTTGTCACCCAACTCCGCAAAATTCGGATCGTTGTCTGTGACGTAAATCTTCCCATGCGGACCGATCGAAATACCGTATGGATTCCTCAACCCCTTCGCGTAAGGAGTCAATTCGGACCCGTCCAAGTTGCATCGCATAATCGTGCCTTCAAGATCCAAAACCGCGGGCGTGTGATCCGTTGAAACACCCACAGTCACATAAAGCTTGCCGTCGAAAATCTCAATTCCGTTGTTCTGATGTAATCCGTCTGGCATTTGAGCCCCAGGCAATCCCGAAACAATGTCCTCATAGTAATCAAACACGCCGTCGGAGTCCAAGTCCTTCATGCGAGTCACCGCACCAGTCTTTTCTTGCTCCATACGACCCTTGATCGCCCGGTTGAACTGACCAGCCCGCGAGACGAATAAATCACCCCCGTCGTAGGCCAAACCATGCGGCCTGGTAAATCCATTAGCAACCTGCTTGCTCTTGATCTCCTCCCCCGCTACGTCGTACCGATAGACTGCGCCACCCTGAAGATAAGCACCGATATAACCAGTGACGAATACCTCATCGACATTCTTTCCCGTCGTCACCGCAGTCGGGTAGAAGGGCAAGTCAATGCGCCGAACCTTCACCCCCTTCGCGGAGGAAACAGAAATAAATCCAGATGACACTGAGGCTTTCGGGTCAGAAACGAGATTTGTCAATGTGTCCCGAAACAACAGAAGTGTGATTGCGCCAACTCCAACCGCCAGCGCGGCTACCTGAAACAATCGCAACCATCGTTGACTGACCGACCCAAACAAACTAACCGCCGAAAACACTCCCATCGCCAGCGCGGAGATTCTCGTGAAAAAACCCCCACGCCCTTCCGCATACCATCCGAATAGCAACGATTGCAACAAACTCTCACCGCGTGTCTGTCGCGCCACTACCGCAACGACCACCAACCCTACGATCGTCAGCAACCCAGCCAACCACCAACCACGACGCTTGCGATAATCAATCATCGACAAACATACCAAGCAAAACGCTAAGTAGTAAAACAAAACTATCTGCGCCAGCATCGTTACTACACCCCTTAAGTCCTAGGTTGCACCATTAAGCTATCGGAATCCGACGGAATTTCCCAAGCTTCGAAATTACCATTCGCTCAATCACCTGATACGTCTCAATGCGATATACCCGACAAAGCATCCCATACGAAACTACTCCCGTAAGCACCTGAATGGTCAAACGCATCGACTCACTGGAGAAATCCACCCAACCCACCATTGAAACAATCACCCCCATCACCAACGCAAGGGAGAGGATAGGAAGCAAATCCTTGACCTGCTTTGCTACTGAGTAATCGATCAAGCGTGCGGTGTAATAACAATTGATGTAGTAAGCGATAACCGCAGAGACTACCTGCCCGATGACAATCCCTATGACCCCCCAAGGCCAACCAAGCACCAGCAATACAATCGATACAAACTTCTTGATGAACTCAAGCCGAAGTGTCAAATCGGAACGACCTTGCGCTGACAACACGTTCAAATTGATGGAACTCAAGGGATGCAACAACCCGACTACACACAAAAGCTGAAGATACGGTACACACGGTAGCCACTTGTCCGTAAAGATCACCGAGACAAAGGACCTCGAAACCACGCATAGCCCTACCATCAAAGGAAAATTGACTGTTCCTAAATAAGTTAATCCCTTGCGAACCCCATCACGCAATCGCGGCTTGTCATTTTGAATGCTGGAGAATATCGGAAACGTCACTCGACTAACCGTCGCATGTAAGTTCTGCGCTAATAGGTACTGGGTCATCTTGGCCCGCGTGTAGAACCCTAAATCAGCAGCCGAGAAAACCTTGCCTATCACCAAGTCATACATATTCTGAAAAACGGTATCGAGCATCCCCGTAGCAAGAAGCTTCGAGCCGAATCCAAACATCGATTGAAGAGAAGCAAGACTGAATTTCAATCCCGGTCGCCATCCTACAAACGTCCAAAGCAAACAAACATACAATGAATTGAAAACCAATTGCTGTATAACCAAGCTCCAAACACCGTAACCTCGGTAAGCCAATCCTACGCCAAGCAACCCGCTTATTGGCGTGACAATCGCACTGACGTGAAAGAGCGACTTGTAATCAACCCGCTTCATCAAAATACGGTTTTGAATCGTCCCAAAGGAATTGATCACCAAGAGCAAAGACATCCACCGAGCGATCGGCTCGAGCTGTGGCTCGGAATAGAATTTCGCAATCCAAGGAGCAGATAGGAATATCAGACATGTCCCCAATGCACCAATCGCGATGTTAAAGTAAAAAACAGAACACTCGTCCAAGTGATTTGCATCGCGTTTCTGGATCAACGCAGCCCCAAAACCACTGTCCACCAATGTCTGGGATATGGCGACAAACAACATCACCATAGCGATCAAACCAAACTCGCTCGGAGTTAGCAACCTCGCCAACACAATCGCGAACAAGAAATGCAGAAACTGCTGACCGAATCGCTCGATAGTACTCCAGGCTAAACCCCGGATCGCCGTCTTCTGAAGACTATCACCCATAAAATCCACCCAAGCGAAACGCGTCGGCAACAACCGATGCATCGCAGAAACCACCCATCAAAAAGCAGAGCCTATAGCCTTGGATTCAGCACGCATGCCCACCAAAATCTTTCACTGGGTTTGAGTTTAACCGCCAAAGTTTTCCTGCAAAGTCGAAAACGTCGGTTTCCCCGCTCGCCCCCCTAAGCCTTGACTAATCGACCTGCGACAACCCGTCCGGACATCACGTTACGCGTGTCGACAATCAGGCTCGCCCAAGCCCCCAACTCGTCATAATTGACGTTCTGATGCGCTGTTACCACCACCACCACATCCGCCGCCGACACCTCGTCTTGAACCCATTGAACACTCTTAAGCCCCGCCCAATGCCCATACTCCCGACTAGGCCGAATCTCAGGGATGAATGGATCAAAATAAGATACGACCGCACCCTTCGCAGAAAGCTTCTCCAACAACACATAACTGGGGGACTCCCGATCATCATCGACATTCGCTTTGTAGGCCAACCCCATGAGCAAGACCCGGCTACCCTTCACCGGCTTTCCAACCTCATTCAATGCCTCACTCATCCGTGAGACCACATAGTCTGGCATCGAAGTGTTGATTTCCCCAGCCAACTCAATAAATCGGGTACTCATCCCATACTCTCTTGCCTTCCAAGTCAGATAAAACGGATCTATTGGAATGCAATGCCCCCCCAAACCAGGCCCTGGATAGAAAGGCATATAACCGAACGGCTTGGTTTTCGCCGCCTCTATCACCTCCCAAACATCTATCCCCATCGCGTCGTAAACCAACTTTAATTCGTTAACAAGCGCGATGTTCACCCCACGAAAAATGTTCTCCAATAACTTCGTGGCTTCGGCAACACGGCAACTCGACACGGGAACCACCCGATTCAACGCCGAAGAATACATTTCCGAGGCTATGCGCAGGCACTCCGGCGTGAACCCTCCGACCACTTTCGGGATTCGCGCTACATCACTGTTTGGATTACCCGGATCCTCTCGCTCTGGGGAATACGCAAGATGAAAATCAGTCCCCGCCTTCAGCCCCGAGCCTACCTCAAGCGCTATTCGCAACTCGTCTTCCGTCGTGCCAGGATAAGTAGTCGACTCAAGGACTACCAAAATACCTTTCCTCAAATGAGGCGCAATCGATCGCCCCGTGGAAAGCACAAACGAGATATCGGGTTCTCTATTCTTCCCGAGCGGTGTCGGAACACAGATCACTACCGCTCGGCATTGCGAAACCCTTGAAAAATCCGCACTTGCTTCAAACAAACCATCCTCGACCGCCTTTGCAACCGCTGCCGAGGGAATGTGATGAATGTAGCTCTCCCCGCCGTTAAGCTTCGATACTTTCGTTTCGTCGATATCGAGCCCAATAACCCGACTTCCCCTTTTGGCGAACTGCAAGCTCAAGGGCAAACCGACGTAACCCAAGCCGACCACTGCCAACGGAAGTTGCATTGCTGACTCCTCAGATCAATTCATTTGCAGACAGTAATAAAAAAAGGGGGGCGAATCGCCCCCCTTTTCGAATTTCAAATCGTAGCTCTGAAGCTTACTTCTTGCGGCGGCGAGCAACTGCTACACCGAGACCGACCAATCCGAAGACAGCCATCGAAGCAGGCTCAGGAACGATGTCCCCGTTGAGCTTGATGTCATCCAAGTCCAACCGGCGGTTGGTGGTGGTGTTGTCCGCTGCATCCTTGAAGAAGCGGAAGTACACAGTCAAAGTCTCTCCCAT
>JBJONT010000328.1:0-5570 GCA_046051705.1 Planctomycetota bacterium
GCTAAAACCTTCAGCAACGTCACCAATGTCGGATCCATCTTTCCACCGAAAACGCGGTCTATCATCCCCCACTTGTCCTCGACAGACATCTTGGGGTTCGTCAACGCAAACTCAATCTTGGGGCTCTTGTCCAAAACATCTACCACCAACGACTCAAGCTGCTCAACCACCGAATCGATCTTGCTCGACCCCTGAGCCACACCCAACAATGCCCTTGCATAGACCTCGCCTACGTGCTGCTCTTCACTGTCGAAGACCGTCGGTATTTTTTTCGTTTGCTCTGTCATCAATCGATCCTGAAGACTCGCCTGTCTTGCGTTCGTTGTCTTGCGTTCGTCGCCTTGCATTCACCATCCGGCGTTCGCCGCTTAGCGAATGTCGTTTACAGATACCCCGATCAAACTTAATTGCCGCTCGGCAACCGCCCCAACGCTTCATTGATCAACTTCTGGTGATCGCCCGCATTGATCTCGCGACCAATCACTCGACGAGCCAAACCAAATGCCAAGTCAGTGCTCTTGGTCGAAAGCTCCGATAAAGCCGCTTGCTTGGCCGACTCAATCTCACCCTTCGCCCGTTCAAGCATCCTCGTCGCGTCCGCTTGCGCCTCGTTCTTGATCCGCTCGGCTACGCTCTCCGCATCTCGCTTGGCCGCAACGACCAATTCTTGAGCCTTGACCGCAGCATCCGCTAACTTCGCTTCGTACTCCTTCAACTTCGCTCCGGCTTCTTCACTCGCTCGCTGCGCGTCGGCAATCTGATTCGCAATCGTCGTCTCGCGTCGCTCTAAAGCTTGCGAAATCGGTTTCCAAGCGGCCAAATACAACCCACCACACAACAACAAGAACACCAGCCCCGTAAACAGAGCCTTGTCACTCTTGAAATCCAAGAGCGAATCGCTGTTCGCTGAAGCATAGCCATGGGTCGGATCGTAATGATCATGCCCCTTGTCTGCACCTTCGAAAGCATTCGCGCTAAGCGAACCGACCAAAAGCCAAACTACCATCCAAGCACTTACGCTTCGCACTCGCGTGATCATCTTCTTCAAGCCTTTCGAAACCAACCTGAACGCCAATTACAAACAGCACCAAGCACGCACCCTAATCAGGCACCGCCGAAACTTCTAAAAGCTTTCCTACCAGGCCACACTCCGCATCCGGCGAAACCCCACAAAAGGCCCACCGTGCACTTGTGAAAACCCAGTTCTCGGCAAGACCCGGCAATCCAAGCCTACCGCTGTGGCGATCGGCAAGCAACCGCTTTCTTTTACACAAGCCAATTCGGCAAAAGCCGAGACTAGCCTGCGAATGGGTTCTGGCCCGAGCAAACGAACACAGCGTAAAACGCCAAACCTTCGATCAACGCTGCCGCGATAATCATCGCAACTTGAATCGTACCAGCCGACTCAGGCTGACGTGCAATCGACTCAACCGCACCCTTGCCCAAAAAGCCAATGCCCAATGCTGCACCAATCACAGCCAAACCAGCACCGATCGCACCAGGAATGTTTCCACCACCAGCAGCACCTTGAGCAGCAGCAGGAGCCGACAAGAGCAACATGCAACCAGCAAACACAAAACCAAATCGAACGAGATTAATCACTTTACAATTCTCCTTGAAGATCGACTCGAAGTCTCTCAATCCAATCGAAGAGGAACGAAATTCTGCGTCTCAGCAGAGGAAACTACTATTACTTAAACATTGCTACAAGCAAACCAGCAAACTCAAATTCAACCTTCCAAACACCAGCCATCAAGAAACACCAACCAACATCTAGTGATGATGGATCGCACTCCCGATGAACAATGCTGCCAAGAAGGTGAACACATAAGCTTGCAAAAACGCGACGAACACTTCCAGGAAACTCAGGATCGTCGTTCCAATAACCGAAATCCCAGCAACCCCAAGCCAACCGCCAGTACTCAAACCAAGCGCCGCCGGCACACTGATCCCAATACCCAAAATACCTAACAACACCAAGTGACCCGCACCCATGTTCATCAACAACCGCACCGCTAAAACGGCATGCTTGATAAACAACGAAGCGAACTCAATCACCCACAACAATGGCACCACCCAAAAGGCCAAATACCAAGGCAATCCCAGCTCCGGGCAGATATTCTTCAAGTAACCCGCTACACCAAAGGCCTTCACCCCAAAAATCAAACCGACGAGAAACACCAAGCCAGCCAAAGCCGCCGTCGTCCCCAATGCCGCTGTCGGCGAACCGACCCAAGGGACCATCCCCATCAAGTTACATCCAAGAATGAAAAAGAAGATCGTCCACAAGAATGGCATAAAGCGATCCGCATCATGCTCACCCATCGCCGGGACCACCATCTCATTGCGAACAGCTTGAACAAACCCCTCAAGGAAATTCCAAGCCTTACCCTTCGGCGCCTCATTCGACTTCATCCGCTTAGCCAACCAGCGGAACACGAAGAACAACAGCAAAGCAACAACCACCTCAATGATCATGTATCGCGAAATACAAAAACCCGACTCAGCTTCGTAAGCATTTCGCAAAGTCCCAAATGGCTGCGGTATCAAAACCTTACCATCCAGACTCTTGTTATAAGAAGCAATCTTCTCAGGACCCCAATCCTCGCTGTGCTCTTTGACGTAAGCATCCACCACAGAAGACTGACCCAAACTCGACTTGATCCCCTCCCACTTCTTCAACCCATCCGGAGTGGAAATCAAATCAAAAAACCAAGGCTGCTCCACTTCTGGGTGCGCAGCTAAATAAGCTTTCAAAGGTTCCGCCGCTCCAGGGGCATTCTTCGCTACCCACTTGCCAGCCTTGACCTTCGCGTCCGAGACAACCTTGTCCAAATAAGCCTGCAAAGGCCAACCTTCATTTTTGTGGTTGCTGTGCTGCCAAGCTTTCCAAGAATCAACCAATCCCGAAAGCGTTCCTTCCGGCACCCCAGCCTCTTGCAACTGAACTACCAACTGACCAGCTTGCCAATCTTGAAAGTCCGGATCAAGTCGCACAAACCAAGCTGGAAAATCCGAAGCCTGCTTGCGGTTACTCCGCCACAGAAAGCGGGGTACTTCGAAGTAAAAGCCGTCTTTAATGTGGAGAATGTCCGAAGCCATCGTGTGTTTCGAATCAGATAAGTGCGGTTTTAGGAGGGAAGCCGCCGAGTGCGGGCGTTGTGAACCAACGCCGAATGCCAGCGGATCGACAGGCAGGATTCTAATAGCAGAAAAATAAAATAACACCCCAGCAGACTATACGCGAAAGAATTGCTGTTATTCCATTTTGTCGCACTCGCCATTCCCGCCAACATCAGAACAGTCAGAGACCGCAACCCAGTCGTCCCTAAAGTCGAAATGACCGGATTCATCGGCATAAACCAACCCTGACGCATCGCGAGCGACAACCCTGTAACCCCGGAAATCACCGACAACATCATCAAGCTAACTACTAATCCCGAACCCCGAATGTCCCGGGAATCTTCGAAGGGAAAATGCAACCACAACACCCCAGCCAAACTCAAGAGCAACACCCCGAAAAACATCTGCCACTCAAGCCGAATCATCCCCTTACGCAATATACGGTCACGATCCACCACCTCATGATCTACCCCATCACGATCCGTCATATCACGATCAACCCTGTCCCGACCCGCCGCATCCTCTCCATTGGCTTCACCCATCGCCGCCACTCCCCCCCTTTTTCTCCGACCCCGACTCCTTCCCAGCCAAACTGGCCCCACCTGCTTCCTCCTTCGCCCGCTTTGCATCTAACTCAGCAAGCTTGCCAACCAAGATCAAGCTTGTAATTCCGAAGAACATTGCAAGTACGATTCCGACCGTCATCCATATTTTCGTCCCCAACCACGAATCGATGAACGACCCTATTGCCGCAATCCCGACCGACATGATGAGCACCGCCAACACTCTCGATAATGCCGCAATCGCAACATTCGCTCCTCGGACTCTGGGCCCCGGACCACCATCTTCTTTCCCCCTAACCATACTCCCACCCTCTCGATCGAGATTCGTCCTCGCGAGGCCGGTTGTAGCTTCGCTACCCCCGATTACCCCTTGGTTCCTACCAAAAATAAAGTAGAAATCCTAACCAATCAAAGCATACTGTGACCTATTGGTTCTGACGACTCCCTAGATTTTCACACCTAGATTTCCCACCAAGCGACTTCCCTTCTCAGGAGCCCTCCAGTGCCCCCCACCAAAAAGAAATCCAACCCCGCCTCCCCAATCGCAGCGGGTAAATCCTCCACGAAACCTGCTTCTGTGAAGAAATCCTCTCCAAAAGCTTCTGTCGCCAAGAACGAAGCAAAAAGCCCTGCAAAAACCGCTACCGGGAAATCTTCTCCCGCAAAGCCGGCAACCGCAAAGCAGACAGCAGGAAAGCCTTCGAATGGAAAACCCGTCGCAGGAAAGATCCCGGCGGGCAAAGCACCGGCGGTGAAGAGTCCTGCGCAAAAGAATGCCGGCGCGAAAGTTGCCCCAGCTCAAAAAACTGCTTCTACGAAGTCCCCTACCATCAAAACAACTCCCAAAAAATCAACCGCGGCGACGAAAACAGCTTCGAAACCTATCCCCGCTGCACCCACGAAAAAACCCACCAAAATCGCCCCGCAAAAAACTTCTACTCCAGCGAAATCGCTGAGCACCGAAAAGGCTTCCACCCCGAAAACTCTCCCAACTCCAAAAACAAACGTACCGACTAAGTCGGCCATCAAAGCCACAACCGCCCCGGCACCCGCTCCTACTTCAAAACTACCTATCCCCCCAAAAACAAATACAGATCCGAAAATCGTTGAGAAGATCCGATCGGCTCACGCTGAAAAAGAACAGCGCAAAGACCTCGCTCAAACTCCACCAAAACGCACCCTCACACCCATCACTTCCATCCCCGCAGTCGTCAAAGGGGAAGACCGAATCATCCTCATGGTTCGCGATCCCTATTGGATCCACGCTCACTGGGATATCAGCCGCCAAGCCGTCGAACGCGCAAAAGCCGCCCTCGCGGATCATTGGCACTCGGTGAAACCAGTCCTGAGACTCCTCAAGTTCGAAGATAACGGAACGACCGAAAGCTCGGAAAACGTACACCGCGAAATCGAAATCCACGGCGGTGTGCGCAACTGGTACATCGATGTCGATACACCTCCGGCCCGTTTCCAAATCCTTATGGGATACCGAACCAGCCAAAATCGCTTCTACGAACTCGTCCGCAGCAACACTGTCACCACCCCCGCACCAAGCGGTAAAGGTGCTTTGGATGACCACTGGGCCGACATCGCCAAAGATGCTGAGAAAATCTATGCGATGAGCGGCGGCTACGGCGATGACACTCAAAAGGGAGATCTCGCCGAGGTCTTCGAAGACCGACTCAAACGTACCATGGACCTCGATGTCATGTCCCAATTCGGCTCCGGTGCCGAAGGTGGACTGAGGAAACCTCGCCAGTTCCACTTTGACGTCGAAGCCGAATTAGTGGTCTTCGGCTCCACCCACCCCGATGCTCACGTGGCCATCGGAAGCGATCCGGTCAAAGTCAAACCCGATGGAACCTTCTCCATCCGACTACCATT
>JBJONT010000329.1:0-33053 GCA_046051705.1 Planctomycetota bacterium
ATTTTCGGATGGGGCTGTGGCGTATTTTTGTCTTTGGTTACCGCGGGAATGTTCAATACGGCGAATGCCGGAACTCTCACATTCACCGACCTGAACCTTGGGGATGCAATGAGCATTACTGGGGTTACCAATACTGCGAACGGAGTGACCGTGACGGAGAACTACGCGGAGTCGACAAGGATTCCCTATTCCTCGTTGGTACCTATTTATCCAGATGCAGGGAATGAGGCGCTTGTTACATCTGCCCATACGTATTTCGATAAAGTGGTGACGTACAGCGGTTTTCAAACCGGTGATCTCGCCGAATTCGAATTTCAGATCACCAATAGCACGAATCGCAATTGGTGGGATTATCACTATGAAATTTGGAATGACGATTTCACTGCAAGGCAGCAAGCACCTTGGGCATCACCTAATCCAAATTCTGGCAATTTACCAACCCTTTACTCCGATCAGTTCACTGGGTTAGTGATTCACCCGAACGTTGCAACGTTTCACAGTTTCGCAGGTTCAGGTGAACGACATTTGAAGGGGGCAATGGGGATTTATACTTTGCGAATGGAACTCTATTCGTTCAACAACACTGGAAGTGGATCGTTCGGATTGCGTCAAATTGCCACAACGGTTCCTGAGCCAGCATCGATGGCGATCTTCGGCCTCGGGTTCAGTTTCGTGATGGCAGCTCGTCGCAAGCGAGCGAAGTCGGCGAATCAAGGGACTTCAACAGTCATCTAATCCCTGACACTTGCATCGAGATCACTAGCGGCAAATTTATCGATCTAGCCTTCTCACCAACGAAACTCCCGCAGTTCGGATTTTCCGAACCGCGCCCTGGTGGGCATTCGTGCGCACATGACACTACAAACCATCAATAATGAATGACAGAAAAATGAAAAAATCAATGAGTAAATCGAGTATTTTCGGATGGAGTTTTGGCGTATTTCTTTCGTTCGCATACATGGGATTTTCCAATTACGCGAACGCAGGTGTCCTGAACGTCACCGATTTAAATCTTGGGGATGCAATGAGCATCACAAGTGTCACCAATACGGCTACAGGCGTAACGGCAACGGAGTCGTATGGGGAGTCAACATTGATTCCTTATTCATCACTGGTTCCCATTTATCCGGACGCAGGAGATAAGGCGCTTGTTACACCCTCCTCGACGTATTTTGACAAATCGGTGACTTACTCCGGTTTCCAAACAGGGGATCTGGTCGAATTTCAATTCGAAATCACCAACAACAGCCTCTATCCTTGGCGGGATTTCCACTTCGAAATTTGGAATGACGATTTCACGGCAAGGCAACAAGCACCGTGGGCATCACCCAATCCAAATTCGGGCAACTTACCGACCCTTGCCTCCGATCAGTTCACCGGATTGGTGATTCACCCGAACGTAGCAACATTTCATAGTTTTGCAGGTTCCGGCGAACGTCATAATATTGGCGAAATAGGAACTTACACCTTGCGGATGGAGCTTTATTCGTTCAACAACACTGGGAATGGATCGTTCGGTTTGCGTCAGATTGCAACCACTGCCGTTCCTGAGCCAGCATCAATGGCAATCTTCGGACTCGGGTTCAGTTTCGTATTGGCGGCTCGCCGAAAGCGAGCTAAAACGGTCAATCATGAGACTCCAACCGTCATCTAATCGCTGCTGGATCCCCGTTCGAACCGAATGCTTCGCTCCTTATTTTACGCACACGACATCCTTGCGTAAAAGTTGGCTTCATGAGTTGGGAATGATTTGCTCCTTGTGTGTTTTCCACCCCCGAAAACTTCACGGCGATCATTCCCTACTCCTGAGCCTTTCTGGCGGAATGAGAACGAAGAGGAAAGCACTCCTTTACGCAGCCCGCTTCTGGGTCATTTAGTTGAATTCGAATAAACATTTTTCGAACACGAATTCAATCTTGCACTGAGATTTCTTTCTCGTCTCCAAGTGCTTTTGGCGAATACCAGGTTTGCAATTGAAGGCCTGGAAGGGGATCGCCCATAGCGATTAAGCGATCGCTTCACTACGGTTTTTCTCGTACGAAGTTTCTGCAGTGCGAATTGTCCAATAAGTTCGCTGTTGGGGGATTCGCTCACACACTACCTTTCTTTTCACCCAAAAAGATTAAAAAATGAAAACGTCAATGAGCAGATCGCGCGTTTACCATTGGGGCCTTAACTTGTTTCTAGCGCTTGCTGCGAGTATTTGTACTCCGGCGAATGCAGGAACAGTTTCATTCTCCGACTTGAATCTTGGGGATGCGATGAGCATAACTGGGATCACCAATACTGCGAACGGAGTGACTGTGACGGAGAGCTATGGGGAGTCGACATTGATTCCCTACGTCTCGCTGGTCCCTACTTACCCCGGCGGAGGAAATTGTGCACTTGTAACGCCATCCCATACCTATTTCGACGAAGTGGTGACGTACAACGGTATTGCATCCGGTGATCTCGTTGAATTCCAATTTGAGATCACCAACAATACGAATCGCCGCTGGTCGGATTATCACTTCGAAATTTGGAATGACGACTTCACCGCAAGGCACCAAGCTCCGTGGGCTTCTCCCAATCCGAATTCGGTCAACTTGCCGACGCTCTACTCCGATCAATTCACCGGGTTAGTGATTCATCCGAACGTTGCAACGTTTCACAGTTTCGCTTACTCCGGTGAAAGGCACAGGATTGGGGTAACGGGGATCTACACGCTGCGGATGGAGCTTTATTCGTTCACGAATTCCGGAAGTGGAACCATGGGATTGCGTCAGGTTGCCACTAGTTGTGTACCTGAGCCAGCATCGATGGCGATCTTCGGACTCGGGTTCAGTTTCGTGATGACGGCTCGCCGAAAGCGAGCCAAGACGGCTAAACATGAAACTCCAACCGTCATCTAATCGTCATCCAGTCGCTTTTGGATACCCCGTTCGAACCGAATGCTTCACTCCTTATTTTACGCACACGACAATCCTTGCGTAAAAATCGGCTCGCGAGTTGTGAATGATACGCTGCAAGTGTGTTCCGCCCCGGAAACTTCACGGCGATCAGTCCCTTCTCGTGAGCCTTTTCGCTTAGCCAAGAGGGGTTTTGGGGCTGCGTTGGTATAGTGGACAGTTGGAAGAATAACCGTATGGTATTGCTATCGTGGGAGGGAATAGCCAAAGAGTGAGTCATTGGAGTTTGCGATGCAACTGCGTGTCTTGGACAGTCATACGGGTGGAGAACCGACACGGACAATTTTGTCGGGAACACCATTAACCCAAGCGATTGCTTCGGGGGAGCCTCGCCCAAGTGTCGCACAGAGGCTTGAGACGATGCGCCGCGACTTTGACTTTCTGCGGACCGGTTTGCTGCTTGAGCCGCGCGGTTCGGAAGTCATGGTAGGAGCGATAGTAGTACCACCCGAGAATCCGGCCAATGCAGCCGGAGTGATTTTCTTCAATAACGTCGGTTACCTCGGGATGTGTGGGCACGGTACGATCGGGGTCGTCGAAACCTTGCGGTATCTCGGACTGCTTGCTCCAGGCAAGCACACCATTGAAACGTGCGTGGGCGATGTCATTGCCACGCTGCATGAGGACCGAAGTGTTACGCTGCAAAATGTCCCGAGTTATCGAATCGCGAAAGATGTCCCGTTGGACCTAGCCGTCACCAGCGGCCTTGTTTGCGACGGGCTTGTTTGCGACGTGGCTTATGGCGGCAACATGTTTGCACTGGTCGATGTTTCCGATCAAGGGTGGATGGAACTCTCGTCAGCGAAGCTCATCGAGTTGGCGACGCAAGTGATGGAGTCAGTGCGTGTTGCCTATCCAAGTGTTGATCACGTTGAATTCTTTGCTGAACCGAAGAATCCTGAAAATTCTTCCCGATCCTTTGTGTTGTGTCCTGGAGGACAATACGACCGGAGTCCATGCGGAACAGGCACCAGCGCGAAACTGGCTTGTTTAGCAGCGGATGGAAAGCTTCAAGCTGGCGAGGCTTGGCGGCAGGAGAGTTTTATCGGAAGTGTCTTTGAAGGGAGTTTCGAGTGGGTCGATCGCGATAAGGGTGTGATCAGCCCTTCGGTAAGATCCCGGGCTTTCGTCAATGCCGATCTGCAGCTCATCGTCGATCCCGAAGACCCGTTCGCTTGGGGTATCCCTTCGGTGTAGAACTGACGAACTTTCCGCGTGTGTGCTTGTGTTTCGGTAGATGCGGGTTTTGGGTTGGGGAGTCTCAGCGATGAATAAACGATGGGTGTATCGAAGTCATGATGCGGGAAGTTTCATGGCTTTTGCAGATCAGTTGCAGATCGACCCAGTGGTCTCGCAACTTCTCCTAGCTCGCGGAATCAATGGCGTGGAGAGTGCCAAGCTATTCTTAGAGAGCAAGTTCGCGGACTTGCGCGACCCTGAACTCCTTCCAGGGATCAACGTGGCTTGCGAGCGGATTTTACGCGCCGTACGCGATCGAGAATCGATCACGATTTATGGGGATTATGACGCAGACGGAATGTGTGCGACGGCGATTTTAACCTCATGCCTAGAGTTGCTCGGCGCGGATGTGCATTACTTCGTTCCGAACCGATTAGAAGACAGCTACGGCTTGAGCTGTGAAGCTATTGAGCGACTGCATCAGTTGGGACGCAAGTTGATCGTGACGGTCGACTGTGGGATCGGATCGCATACTGAGGCGAAGCGGTGTCGGGAGCTGGGGATGGAGCTCATTATCACCGATCACCATACGGCGGGCGCCGAACTTCCTGATGCTGTAGCGATCGTCCATCCGGGGTTACCGGGTGCTGGGTATCCTTTCGCTGGTTTGTGTGGAGCGGGCGTTGCCTTCAAAGTGGCTTGGAGGCTCTTTCAAATGGTCGCGGGCGCAAAGAAAGTATCCGAGGCACAGCGAGAGTACTTGTTACAAGCCATGACGATCGCGGCGATCGGAACGGTGGCCGATGTGGTTCCTTTGGTAGACGAGAATCGTATTTTGGTGCGAACAGCGTTGCAATTGATGGGGAAACATTCTCCTCTTGGTTTGCAGGAACTGATCAAGCAGACGAAGTTGGAGGGGAAGAGTGCATACCAAGCGGAAGACATCGCATTTACTCTAGCGCCAAGGTTGAATGCGGCGGGGCGACTGGGTCAAGCGCAATTAGGGGTGGAGTTGTTGACGACCAAAGACAGGGAACGAGGTTTAGTTTTAGCGCAGTACTTGGATCGACTCAATGGTGATCGAGAGTCGATTGAACGCAGCATCACCCTTGCGGCGAGCAAACAAGCGAAAGAGCAACTTGAGGCTTCGAATGAGCCAGTGTTGGTATTGCATTCTCCAGGTTGGCACCTGGGAGTGATTGGGATTGTCGCAAGTCGGTTAGCCGATCGATTCCACAGGCCGGTGGTGGTCATCTCCAGTGACCCGCACGGTCAAAAACCAGCGACCGGGAGTGGACGCTCGGCGGGAGTGATCGATTTGCATGAAGCTTTGGAATCTTGCCGCGAGCATTTGATCGGCTGCGGTGGTCACGCCGCGGCAGCAGGACTGCGGATTGAAGATCGCAACATACCGGTGTTCCGCGAAGCATTGAGCGACTTTGTGCGAGGGAAGCTCGGAGAGCGGGATCCGGAGCAGACCCTAACGGTCGATGCGGAAGCGACGTTTGTGGAGTTGAGTTTGGGTACCGTAGGGATGATCGAGCGGATGGCTCCATTTGGAGCAGGGAACCCTCGCCCCGTGTTTGTAGCTAGTGGAGTGGAGTTGCATGAACCGGCGAAGTTATTTGGTCAAGGGGATCGGCATGTGGGGGTCCGGTTCAAACAGCACGGACAAATTTTGCGTGCGGTAGCCTTTTCGCAACCGGAATGGGCAGAACGGATCAATGCCCATGAGGGGCTATTTGATTTGGCGTTTCGAGCAAATATCAATGAGTTTCAGGGCTATCGTCGAGTAGAATTGCAGCTTATCGACTGGCGAGGCAGTTCGCAAAAGGGGTAACAGGATATCGGGGTAACGGGATATCCCGTGCAGCAAAGAAGTAGCAGTTATCTAGAGATGTCGCAATTATCAAAGATGCAGTTATCAAAGATGCCGGGGGTATCGAGGTGAGTGAATTGAGCATTGGGAACAGCCAACCGATATTGCAGATTGAATCGGTGAGCAAACGATATGGAGCTGCACAAGTGCTTCATGACGTCTCGCTGGAGTTACCCACAGGGGTAGTAGGGCTACTTGGGCCCAACGGTTCAGGCAAAAGCACCCTTATCAAATCGATCTTGGGATTGGTTTCAATTGATAAGGGGCAGGGTCAAGTGCTGGGCTTGCGATGGCCTTCGCAAGTGCGCGAATTGCGGGACCGGGTCGGTTACTTGCCGGAGGACGACTGCTATATCCAAGGCTTGCAAGGAATCGAATCGATTCAATTGATGGCGAGGTTATCTGGGCTTAGAAAGCGAGAAGCGTTGCGTCGTGCCCATGAGGTTGCCGATTACTGCGATTTGGGCCAGGAGCGATATCGCAACGTAGAGACCTATTCGACCGGGATGCGACAGAAGCTCAAGTTCGCACAAGCGTTGGTGCACGATCCGCAGTGGGTAATCCTCGATGAGCCGACGACAGGGCTTGATCCGGTCCAGCGAGAGCAGTTTCTCGATCGCATATCGACGCTAGCGAAAGAGAAGGGCAAAAGCGTCTTGTTATCGACGCACATTTTGCACGATGTCGTCAAGACTTGCGACCGCGTGGTGATTTTGGTTGGAGGTAAAGTTCGATTGGACGATACGCTCGAGCGGTTGCAGCGACCTAGCAAGGAAGGGATCCATGTTAGCGTCCTTTCGGGCGCAGCGGGTCTTGCTGGAGCTTTATCGAGCAAGGGGATTGAATCCAAGGTTTCATCCGATGGAGAGTTGGTAGTGCTCGGCAGTGGAGAGTCGCTGAGCAAACAGATATGGGAATCGAGTGTTGAGGTTGGGGTGGTAGTGCATCGCATGGATCGAGCGAGAAACTCGCTTGAGCAAGCTTTTTTAGATGCCGTAAAGGGTTAAGCCGCAGAGGGTTAAAAGGGAAATTGGGGAGCGAGAGACGATGCCATTGTTAGATATTGGATATAGAGGTTGGCAAGGAGAGCGAACAGCGAGATGGACACGATCGCTGGTATTGGCAAGTACGGGAATTCATTTGGTCTGGCAGGGTGTGTGGATCAAACGAGTGCTGATGTTTGCGGTAATCCCTTGTTTGATTGCGGGGGTGATGGTTGCGATCATGGAGCAGTCTTTTGAACAGGGAGGTCTTGCAAGGGCAGCGCAGCAGATGCAACAGTTGGAGAACTCTCGCCAAGGTCGGCAAATGGGCAATCCCATGGGCATCAACTGGGAGAAAATGACAAGCGATCCTGACCAGGGACGTCATTATGCTTGGGCATTTATCCTTTACAATTTATTCAGATACCCACAGGCTTTTGGAATGATTGTGGTGATGGGGTTGGTCGCGCCTCGACTGATCAGCTATGACTTGCGATCGCGCGGTTATCTTCTGTATTTATCAAGGCCCCTGACGCCTGGCGAGTACATCTTTGGCAAGGCGTTAGTACTTTATTTTCTATTGTTCATGATCTCCGCGCTCCCGGCGCTGATGATCTACTTAACGGGACTGGTTTTAACCCCAGACTCGACGGCGTTTTTTCAGACTTGGGACTTACCACTGCGCATCTTGCTTGCGACGACAGTGCTGATGATACCCACGACGGCCGTCGCATTGGCCTTTTCTTCAGTAACCCAGGAAAGTCGGTTTGCCGGCTTCGCTTGGTTCGCCCTATGGGTTTTGGGAGCGGTGATTTATCAAGTGCTGTGGTTTGCTTCGACGGTGGACTTGCAGATGGGGGGAGGAGGTAGACCAGGAGAAGTCTTAGAGGGGATGCAGAACTGGAGTCTACTGAAGTTATTCTCACCATATGAGACTCTTGGGTACATGCAACAACAAGTCTTTGGCTTGACCTCGAGCGATGAGAGCGTCTGGTCTCCTTGGGTGGTGGCACTGATTGTCTCGGTGCTTGGATACGGGGTGGCTTACTGGCGTGTATCACGCGTGTTAAAGGCGTAGAGCGAGGGCTAAGCATGGAACCATTATTTGAATTTGAAAACTTGTCATTGATGTATGGCACCGTCATCGGCGTGAACGACTTGCATTTAACGTTACCTCGGGGGGCTTATGCCTTGGTGGGGCCTAACGGTGCGGGGAAATCGACGTTGATTGGATTGATCACCGGGGCGCTCAGAGCGTCCCTGGGCCGGGTACGAGTCTTTGGTAATGATCCGCGAGCTTCAAGCACATTGATGGATCGTATCGGATTGTGCCCTGCGAGCGATTTGCTGGTGCATGGGGTCACGGCCAGGCAATGGTTGCGATTGCAACTGAGCTTAGCTGGCTGGCAATCGAGTACTTTGGTCGATCGGGTTGACGAAGTGCTCGAGCGAGTGGGATTGCGAGAAGCTGCGGGCAAGGCGATTCATACCTATTCACTCGGTATGCGGCAGCGTTGTAAGCTTGCGCAAGCCATCGCGCACGATCCCGAGTTGCTGATCCTCGATGAGCCGTTCAATGGGCTCGATCCGATCGGTCGAGCGCAGATGACCGATCTTTTGGTGGACTGGGCGCAATCTGGAAAGAGCTTGCTGTTGGCAAGCCACGTGCTGCATGAAGTCGAGCGAGTGACCGACTCGTTTATGTTGATTTACGGAGGCAGGTTGCTCGCGAGCGGAACAGCAGGCGAACTTCGACGATTATTGGCGGACTTACCCCAGGATATCGTTATCGAGACATCGAAACGCGATGAGTTGGCCAAGATGCTCGCGGGGAAAAGCTGGATTCGAGCGATGCACCGGCCGTCGGTAGGAAACGAATTGGTTTTGACGGTCGATCGTCCGTTGGAGCTGTATGAAGCTTTAGCTCATTGGGCGGGGCAGGGGGGTGGCTCGGTCGACCGGGTCGTCGGAAGCGATGGGGACATCAGTACATTGTTTCGGTTGTTGGTCTCGCGACACCGAGGCGAGAGAGCTTATCAAACCAAGGGTTGATTCATGGCAGAGCGCACTGTTGGTGGTGGAATACGGCGGTTGGTCACATCGGTGCCGGAGGTATTTCGGTACGAGTTTGCACGTTCGTTTACGCCATGGCGAACCATGCTTTGGCTAGGAATGGTAGCTGTTCCCATGGTCTTACTTTTGACGGTGGTGTGGATGACCGGCGGAAGAGTACCACGGGGTGCAGAGTCATCGTTTGTATACTCGATGATGATCTATTTTTTGGTTCCGCAAGTGATGACCATGCTGGGGATGCTGTTGTTGGCAGCCCCGGTGGTTTCCTCGGAAATAGAAAGCCAGGCTTGGGTCTATGCGCTGGTTCGCTGCGGCGGACGCCGAGCGGTGCTGCTTGGAAAATACCTAGTGGCAGTGTTATGGACCGCGAGTGCCGGGGTAGTTGTCTCGACGGTGTCGATCCCCTTTTTACCGGTGCAGAACCCTTGGCAACTTTGGGTAACGATGGTGACATTGTGCCTGTTGGCTTCGTTGGCTTATGGAGCGCTCTTCGGATTGATCGGGGTCTTGAGGCAAAAGCGAGTGATGGTGATCGCCTTCGTGTATGCGATGCTTGTAGAAGGGTTGCTTGGCTGGATCCCGGCGGTGATCAATCAGGGAATCGTCTCGTTTCGGTTGCGATCGATTTTGTTTCGCTGGATGGACTTTCGGGTGGAAAAGTCGCTTCAAGACGCTCGGATGATTGCAGAGGATCCGAGTGGTTGGGGGCAAGTAGGATGGATTTTGGTGATGTCAGTGGTGTTTTTAGGGGTAGCACTGTGGTGGGTGGGGAGGACGGCTGGCGAGTCGGTCTCGGAGGGCTAGGAGGGTCAAATCTGCCTTTTTGGACACTTGAGGGGCCCCCGCAGAGCGACTTACTCGCGTCGCAAAACGTTGCCCAGTAACGCCTTGCGCGATTTTTCTCCTATTGGCACGCCGATTGCTCCACGGATGGCATCACTCAGTTCGACTGCCAAATCGGGCCGAATAACAACATTCAAGGAGTTCAACGTGGCAAAGCAAATGGTGTTTGATGACGAGGCACGCCAGCCGTTGTTGGCGGGTGTTTCGAAGTTAGCGAGGGCGGTGCGTTCGACGCTGGGCCCACGTGGTCGTAATGCGGTATTGGACAAGGGGTGGGGTTCACCGCGGATCACCAAGGACGGGGTGACGGTAGCTGAGGAGATTGAGCTAGACGATCCGTTCGAAAACCTTGGTGCTCAGCTTGTTAAAGAAGCTGCGAGCAAGACCAATGACGTTGCCGGGGATGGAACAACAACCGCGACGGTTTTGGCGGAAGCTATTTTCCGCGAAGGCTTGAAGATGATTGCCGCTGGTGCGGATCCGATGTCCTTGTCGCGTGGGATCGCGAAGGCTGTCGAAGCCGTGCATGCTGAGATTTCCAAGATGGCTACCCCCATCGATGCGAAGAGCAAGAAGGAAATCAAGCAAGTTGCGACGATTGCAGGTAACAACGACCCAGCGATTGGGGATGTTTTGGCCGAAGCTTTCTTGCGAGTTGGCAAGGACGGTGTGATTGCGGTCGAAGAAGGTCGCGGCAATGAGACGACGGTTGAAGTCGTTGAAGGTATGCAATTCGACCGTGGATACCTCTCCCCGCACTTCGTTACCAATCAAGACGAAGTGACCGTGGAATTGGAGGATTGCTACATCCTCATTCACGAAGAGAAGATCAGCAATAACAAGAAGCTCATTCCGATTCTTGAGGCGATCAGCAAAGCGAAGAAGCCTTTGTTGATCATCGCAGAAGACATCGACGGCGATGCTTTGGCGACTTTGGTTATCAACAAGATGCGTGGGATTCTCTCCGTGGCAGCCGTCAAGGCTCCTGGTTATGGGGATCGACGCAAGGCGATGTTGGGAGACATTGCAACGTTGACCAACGCCAAGGCGATTTTCAAAGATCTGGGCATCGACCTTGAGTCGGTCAAGCTCAGCGATTTGGGCCGTGCGAAGCGTATTCACATCACCAGTGAAGAGACCGTCATTATTGGCGGAGCGGGCAAGAAGGATCAGATCGAAGGTCGCGTAGTTCAGATCCGCAAAGAGATCGAAGGAACCGACAGCGATTACGATCGCGAGAAGCTTCAAGAGCGGCTGGCCAAGTTGGCCGGTGGTGTTGCCCAAATCAATGTTGGTGCGGCTACTGAAACCGAAATGAAGGAACGCAAGGCTTTGATCGACGACGCGAAAGCAGCGACGCAAGCAGCTTTGGCCGAAGGGATTGTGCCTGGTGGTGGGGTTGCATTGTTGCGATGTGAAGGTGCGTTGAGCAAGTTGAAGGTTGAGGGAGACGAAGCGTTTGGGGTGAAGATCATCCGCAACGTTTTGGACTACCCATTGCGTTCGATTGCAAACAATGCTGGTTTGGACGGAGCGGTTGTGGTTAATCGCGTTCGTCAGCTCAAAGACAAAAACGAAGGGTACGATGCGAATGCTGACAAGTACGTCGACATGATCAAGGCCGGGATCATCGATCCAGCCAAGGTTGTGAAGACCGCTTTGAGCAATGCTGCAAGCGTCGCTTCGTTGTTGCTGACCACCGAGTCGCTGGTTGCAGAGATTCCTGTTGAGGAAGAGGCTGCTGGTGGTGGACATCACCACGACCATGACGGCATGGGTGGTATGGGCGGCATGGGTGGCATGGGCGGTATGGGTGGCATGGGCGGTATGGGTGGCATGATGTAGTGAGAGGTTTCTCGCTACTGGTCGGCTTGTATCCCGGTTTGTACACCGGTTTTACCCACAAGGGTGAACTCAGTTAAATTCAGCACAACAATCAATAACCATCAGAGGTAAGGTTTTAGAGAAATGGCAAAAGTAAACATTCGTCCGTTAGATGATCGAGTCGTCGTTCAGCCAGTCGAGGCAGAGCAAACCACTGCGGGTGGCATCGTGTTGCCAGACAGTGCAAAAGAAAAGCCACAACGGGGCAAAGTCGTAGCCGTTGGTCCTGGCAAGTTGCTCGATAACGGCGTCCGCGCAACGTTGAGCATTGCTGTTGGTGACGAAGTCATTTTCGGCAAATACGGTGGAAGTGAGATCGAGGTAGATGGAGTTGATTACAAGATCCTTCGTGAGAGCGATGTGCTCGCGAAGTTGGCTTAGTACTCTCTCTTAAGAATCCTCACTTGTGCATTTAGAATAAGGAACAGCGAAGCGTGGCTAAGCAACTATTGTTTGACGATCAGGCTCGTGCACGGATGTTGGCGGGCGTAGAGAAGTTGGCGAATGCAGTAGCCGTGACGATGGGTCCTACGGGCCGTAACGTGATCATCGATAAGAGTTTCGGTGGTCCGACGGTAACGAAGGACGGCGTGACGGTAGCAAAGGAAGTGGAACTCGAAGATCGATTCGAGAACATGGGAGCAAAGTTGGTGGTTGAAGTCGCCCAAAAGACCAGCGATTTGGCTGGTGACGGCACGACCACAGCAACCGTTCTCGCTCGTTCGATTTTCAAAGAAGGACTACGAAACGTCGTAGCCGGTAGCAATCCTTCGGCGATTCGCCGTGGGATCGACAAAGCCGTCGAAGCAGCGGTAGCGAAGCTGCACGATATGGCCAAGCCGGTAAGCAACCGAGACGAAGTCGCTAACGTTGGCGCGATCTCGGCAAACAACGATATGTCGATCGGTTCTCTGTTGGCTCAATCTTTGGAACGAGTTGGCAAAGACGGTGTGATCACTGTCGAAGAAGGCAAGACCGCCGAGACGACCGTTGAGTACGTTGACGGGATGCAGTTTGATAAGGGTTACGTTTCGCCGTACTTCATCAATTCTCCTTCCGACATGACTTGCACTCTCGAAAATGCATTGGTCTTGTTGTACGACAAGAAGATCAGCAACATTCGGGATTTGATTCCTTTGTTGGAAAAGGCGAGCACCACCAGTCAGCCTTTGTTGATCATCGCCGAAGATGTTGATGCGGAAGCATTGACGTTGTTGGTCGTCAACAAGTTGCGTGGCACGCTCAACGTTTGTGCCGTCAAGGCTCCTGGATTTGGTGATCGACGTAAAGCCATGCTCGGCGACATCGCCGTTCTCACCGGTGGAACGTTCATCAGCGAAGACTTGGGTCTGCAGCTTGAGAAGGTTACTTTGGAGCATTTGGGCCGAGCCAAGAAGGTCGTTGTCGACAAGAACAACACCACGATTGTCGAAGGTTCCGGAGATCGCAAGGCGATCGATCAACGCGTTGCTCAAATCCGAGCTCAAATCGAGCAGACCGACAGCGAATACGACAAAGAGAAGTTCCAAGAACGACTCGCGAAGCTCGCTGGTGGTGTAGCGGTTATCAGCGTTGGAGCTGAGACCGAAGCGGACATGAAGCAGAAGAAGGCACGTGTCGAAGACGCTTTGCATGCAACGCGAGCAGCTGTCGAAGAAGGCATTTTGCCTGGCGGCGGTGTAGCTTTGGTTCGTTGCAGCGATGTTGTCGCGAAGGCTGCCAGTTCGTTGTCTGGAGACGAGCGAACAGGTGCGGAGATTATCCTTCGTGCCTTGGAAGCCCCTCTGCGTCAGATCGCTGACAATGCAGGGATCGACGGCAGCGTCGTAGCGGACGAAGTTCGCCAAAAGCCATTGAGCATGGGATACGACGCGAATCGCGGCGAATATGTCGACATGTTCAAAGCTGGCATCATCGATCCTGTGAAAGTGGTTCGTACAGCTTTGGCGAATGCGGCTAGCATCTCGAGCTTGTTGCTGACCACCGAAGCATTGGTAACGACCTTCGACAAAGAAGACAAGAAGAAGAGGAAAGTCGAAGGAGCTGTCCGTTAAGCAGCAAGCTTGAGAGCTTGCTGATATCGGAAAGCCGATTCGGTTCCGAATCCTCAGTGTTACTTCGTTGGAAGTGAAGGGTTCATGAAGGGGGTGAGTATCTCACCCCTTTGGAAAGCAGGTCATTCGGAGTCGAATGGCCTTTTTTTATGGCTAGGTCGTAGGGATGTTGTGGTTGAAAACCGTGCTGTTCAGAGGCGGGTTGGTCGGGTCAAGCGAAGGTGCTTAGCCTAGGATTTTAGGTCAGCTGTTTAACCAGGAGACGTTTCAGGCGTGTCATCCCAATCGAAGCGTGATTTGTACGAAGTGCTTGGAGTCAGCAAGACGGCTTCCCAGGACGAGATATCGAAGGCGTATCGCAGGATGGCGCTGAAGTACCACCCGGATTCGAATCAGGGGGACACCGAGGCGATTCACAAGTTCAAAGAGGCTGCGGAGGCTTACGAAGTACTGGGTGATGCCCAGAAGCGGGCTCGATACGATCGGTTTGGCCATGCGGGCGCCGAGGGTGGCTCAGGTGGCGGTTTCGGTGATGTTTCGGATATCTTCGAAGCTTTCGGAGATGTCTTCAGCGGATCGATCTTCGAGGACTTCTTCGGAGGTGGGCGAGGCAGGTCTAGGGTTAGACGCGGCGCGGATTTGCGTTGTGATGTGACACTGGATTTGGAAGAAGCAGCCAAGGGTGTGACCAAAACAGTTTCGCTGACACGCCACGCCGCATGCGAGACTTGCGGAGGCAGTGGGGCTGCCGAAGGTTCGCAACCGGAATCGTGCCGAAGGTGCCAAGGACGTGGGCAGGTGGTGCAAGCCAGTGGCGTACTGCGAGTCCAGACAACGTGTCCAATCTGCCGAGGAAGTGGCAAGACAATAGGTAATCCATGCCGGACTTGTGATGGGCATGGACTCAAACCGCATGAGGTGAAGTTAGAAGTAAAGATCCCTCCTGGGGTCGATGAAGGAATGCGAGTACGACTGCCAGGTGAAGGGCAACCGAGCCCGGATGGCGGGCCCAATGGCGATGCGTATTGCAACATCCACGTCAAACAGCACGCGATATTCAAACGCGACGGACAGGACTTGATCCTGCAGTTTCCGATTTCCTTTAGTCAAGCAGCCTTAGGGGCGACGGTCGAAGTACCGACGCTAGATGGTCGCAAACAGCTAGAAGTAGGTGCTGGAACGCAGAGCGGGACAGTCTATCGATTGCGAGGTCAAGGGATTGCCGATCCGCATACCGGTGTCAAAGGAGACTTGTTAGTCCAGACGTTGATTGAGGTGCCAAAGAAGCTCAGCAAGCGGCAGCAGGAACTGTTGCGCGAGTTAGCGGAGTTAGATGAAAAGAATATCACTCCGGAGCGGAAGGGATTTATGGATCGGATCATGGAATATTTTCAGCTGCAGGGTACAAAAGAGTAAGTGGAGACGTTTGGCTGGTTCCTAGATCAGCCGAATGGTTCTACAGAACATCAAATTCACGCAAAGGGTATTGGAGGCAAGATGACCACTGGCAATACATCAGAGGGTTCGGAGGGGAAGGTTCCTAAGGACGCAGACGGCGTGGACCAAGATGCGTTCTTTACTCAGGAACAAGACGAGTTTGCTAAAGGAAACGGTCCCTACAACGATGGCGGTGAAGGGGATTCCCAGAGCCTCGATGATGACGATAGCCCAGAGGCACTCATTCAAGAACTAGAGCAGCAGTTGGTCGAATTCCGCAGCAGGGAACTGAAGGCAGCGGCGGAACTGGAGAACTTCCGTCGTCGCACGATGCGGGATGTAGAACAACAGTTGAAATACGCATCGGTTCCTTTGGTTACGGACTTACTGGAAGTCTTAGATAACTTGAACCGCGCGATCGATTCTGCGGTTCCTGGGGCAGGATCGGACGGATTGGTCGCTGGGGTCAAGATGGTTCAACAGCAGTTCGTCAACGTGCTGAGCAAGCATCATTGCAAACAGATTCCCGGTGTCGGTCAGCCATTCGATCCGAATGTTCATCAAGCGATTTCCCAGATGCCCAGTTCGCAGTATCCGGCCGGCAGCGTGATGATTGAGCATAGCGTTGGTTATGCCATGCATGATCGAGTGGTCAGACCAAGTATGGTTGTCGTATCGACCGGTTCGGCAAGTTCGTAGTTGTAGGGTGAATGCGCACTAGACCAAGCAAACTTGACTAGGTAAACAAAGCCAGTAGGAGACAGAAGCCATGCCGACGTATGATTATGAATGTGACGCTTGTGGCCATCGATTCGAGTTGTTTCAATCGATTTCAGCCGATCCGGAAAAGAAGTGTCCCGAGTGCAAGAAGCTCAAACTCAGGCGATTGATCGGGACGGGCGCTGCGGTGATGTTTAAAGGGTCGGGCTTTTACCAGACCGATTATCGAAGCGAGTCGTACAAGAAGTCCGCGTCGGCAGACAGCAAGACATCTTCGAGTGGCGGTTCGTCGGACTCATCAAGCTCTTCAAGTTCTTCGGGGAGCTCCAGTAGTTCCAGTTCATCGAAGGAAAGCTCGAAACCAAGCAGCGGAAAATCGAAGGGTGGTAGCAAAGAGTAGTTGCCACAGAGTGCACCGCAGAGGGCGCCGCTGAGTGCAACGCTGAGGGCGCCGCAGAGTGCAACGCCCTCTAGTACTTCCAAACTAGTCCGCAACCCGAATAAAAAATCGTTTGATGAATGTTTATTTCGAGGTCGGCTGAAGACTGTTTGATTGGGCCGGTGAGTTTGATGAGGCCGGTGAGATCGCAACTTCGACTTGCAAGTTGATGCGATTTGCGGCGTAAGGAACGTCTTCGGTTTCGATCGTAATCCAAACAGGGATCGATCGAAAGTCAGAGCGAGCGAGGGGGTTCGGGGATCGCATCTGCGGCGGGCCGACGACTCGATCGACTCGAGACACCTTTCCGCTGAGCACCTTCGGTAAGGCTGCAGATTGTAGGCTCACGGACGATCCGAGCTGGATTTTTGCAACGTCCGCTTCGTGGACTTCTGCAACGCAAACCATCTGATCAAGGTTAGCGAATTCGAAAACAGGGAAATTGGCTGTCCGCTCTCCTGGAGCTGAGTAGACTTGCAGGACCGTCCCGGCGGAAGGGGCTCGAAGCAGCGACTGGTCGGCTTGAAGCCTCAGCAGCTCAATTTGCTTTTCGAGTGGTAGAACATTGTTCGTTTCTTGAAGCTCCTTCAAGGATACTTTGGCATTCTCTGCAAGCTGCTCGGCTTGTCGAACCGCAAGCTTCGCGGCTTCGACCCCTTGTTGGCAGTTCAAGGACGCTTGGTCGAATTCGATTTTAGCTTGCAAAAGCTCCGTTCGTTTCGATTCGAACTCAAGCTTTCCGATGGCGCCGCGAAGTCGCGGGTTTTCGATGAGTAGCTCAAGTGAGTGAAGCTGATCTTCGAGGGACGAGATGATCGAGATTTGATTGGTTAGATTTTTTTCCGTCGCGAGTGCTTGGGTGAGTTGCAATTGTGCGGCTTGCAGTTTCGATTCTGCGGAATCGATTGCGACGGTTGCTTGGCGAAGACTCGAGCTTAGAAGTGATTTTGCGTCGGCAAGTTTTAGTTCGGCGAGTTGAATTTCAAGGTTCTTAAGTTTCGAGCTTTCGAGGGTAGCAAGAAGCGTGTTTTCAGTGACACGATCACCCGGGGCGACGTGGATTTTCTCAATGCGATCACCCGGAAGTGGAGTAAGCTTGAGAATCCCGGCTGCCGGTTGCAGTTTGCCTTGGGCGACGATCGAAGCTGCAAGTGGACTAGATCGTTGACTTTGGTTGGTAGCTTGTGCTTCGCAGGTATGCTGCAAGAACGGCAATACGGCTGGAAGCAGCATCATCCTGAGCGCAAGGAGCTTCCGCGCTGCGAATCGATTTTTTCGGGGATCGGTTATGATGCCGACAGTGATCACGATAGGAAGATGGATGGTAGGTAGTGAGGAATGAAGTTTGATTTTCGGCTGGTTTAGTTTTCAGCGTGCTCAGGCGGGTGGCAAAGCTTTTCAGTTAGATTACCTTTTCTTTTGGGGTAATCGAAGGGAAGTTTAGAGAAAGTTTAGGAAGAATTATGCGGCGAGTTTCAAAACGCGGGGTGGGTAGAGCGGAGCGATGATACCAGGGGCGAGCGAGCGGGCAACACAATTCGATCCTGCGATGCGGGAGAGGATTTCTCAAGGGCAGCAGCCATCGATCCGGGTGCGTGGGTTAAACCATTACTTTGGATTAGGAGATTTGCGCAAGCAGGTTTTATTCAACAATGACCTGACCGTCTATCCCGGAGAGATCTTGATCATGACAGGCCCGAGTGGGTCGGGTAAGACCACATTACTGACGTTGCTCGGGGGATTACGGAGTGTTCAAGAAGGGGAACTCGAAGTTTTGGGTCAGCGATTGACGGGGGCGAGCGCTAGCGGCATGGAGCGATTTCGCCGAGAGGTTGGATTCATTTTTCAATCGCACAATTTGTTCGAATCGTTAACCGCGATGCAGAACGTGCGAATGGCCTTGGAATTGTGCAATCCGACAGGTAGTCCTGGCGAGCACACCGCACGAGCAGAAAGCATTTTGAAGGAAGTCGGATTGGAGAATCGGGTTCATTATCGTCCCAAGCAATTATCAGGTGGGCAGAAGCAACGTGTGGCGATCGCTCGAGGGCTTGCACACGGTCCGAAGCTTGTTCTTGCCGATGAGCCGACGGCAGCGCTCGACGAGCAGAGCGGCAGAACGGTCGTCGAACTATTCCAGCGTCTGGCGAGGAAAAGCGGAACGACAATTGTATTGGTCACACACGACAATCGAATTCTTGATGCAGCAGATCGAATTGTCACACTTGTTGATGGGTCAATCCGCAGTGACGCTTTGATGAAAGAAGCTGCGATTATCACGCAGATGTTAGCCCGATGCCCGGTGTTCGCGGATGTGACTCCTCGGACGTTGACCCGAGTAGCAGATGAGTTCGAAATCGAACAGTATCGCGGTGGAGAAGTAGTGATTCGAGAGGGGGAAGCAGGAGATCGCTTTTATTTGATAAGGCAAGGAAGTGTAGTGGTTGAACGTGCTGGCTCGAGTGAAGCATTAGCACAGTTGAAGACTGGCGACTATTTCGGCGAGATGGCTTTGCTGTCCGGGCAACCGAGGAACGCGACGGTACGCGTGACAGAACCAAGTTTGTTGTATTCCCTTAGCCAAGAGCGTTTTCGAGGGGCGATTTCCGAACGTGCGACCATGGAATCAGAGGTTCGCGAAGCCTATTTTGACCGTCAGTAAGAGGCCTGATCCCAAAAAACGTCCAGAATTTTCGGAACAATTTTCAGGGGTAGGCAAAAACGGGCGTTTTGGACGATTATCCGCCAATTTATTGAGAATAGTGGTGTTGATTCGGGCTCTAAAACGCCCACTGGATTAGCCACGCTTATCCCACGGCCGGTCGAATCGGTAATCCTGGATCAAATTTCTTAACTCTGTGTGGTTTTTCCTTTCCTGCAACCCTATAGTGGATTAAAGTTGCGTGAATAAAGCGGACGAGCATCCCTCCAGGTTCGTTACCGTACGCATTATATTGTTTTTGTTTTTCGTTTTTTTGTAGAGGGTTTTTCTATGACTAAGCGTGTGTTGGCTCACCGCAAGGGTTTCACACTGGTGGAACTTTTGGTTGTTATTGCAATCATTGGGATTTTGGTTGGTTTGTTGTTGCCAGCGGTTCAAGCCGCTCGTGAAGCTGCTCGTCGTATGCAGTGCAGCAACAACATGAAGCAGCTTGGTTTGGCTGCTCATAACTTCGAATCCGCTGTAAAGCGATTCCCTCCAGGATATGTCGGTAGCACGAACGTTGCGGCTAACCCTGCAGACTTCGCGAACCGAACCTACATCGGACACTTGGTCTATATGTTCCCACAGATGGAAGCAAGCCAAGTTTACAAGCAATGGGAAAGCAAGCGGTCTTTCAACCAAGACATGTTGGCTTCTCAAGTTTCGACCGCTGAGCGTTGGCGATATGTTCGCTGGGTTGATGGTACTTACCCAACTCAGTCCCTCTGGGATGATCACCAGTTCCGCATTTCGACGTTGCTTTGCCCAAGCGATGACGCTTACAGCAACGTCTACGCGATCGGTACTGAATTGGTCGTAACCACCTCCGGAGCAACGATGTACGGATGGTTGGAGCCAACTCAAGTTGGCCGAACCAATTACCTCGGAGTTTCCGGTCAGTTGGGCGTTGGGATCGCTTCCCGTGACCCGTTGAAGGGTATTTTCTTCAACAACAGCAAGACCAAGATGGGCGGTATCACCGATGGTACATCGAACACCTTGATGTTCGGTGAAGTCACCGGTCTGTTCAACGATCCTTTGAAGGCAACTGGCCGTCAATGGTCGATTTCTTGGAACGCTGGTCCTCAATGGACCGAATGGCACCGAGCCGTTTACGGTTACCAAAACCAAAAGCGTTGGCACATGTTCTCCAGTATGCACGCTGGTATGGTGAACTTCACTTTGGCTGACGGTTCGGTTCGTTTCATTCCAACAACCATCGATCCAACGATTTTGATCAATCTTTCGTCGATGGCTGAAGGCAACATCACCACTTGGGAAGAGTAATTATGAAGAAGTTGTTTGCTCTGTGTTTGCTAGGGACTTTTTGTTTCGTAGGTTGCGGGTCGGAAACCAAGGTTACCGCACCTGATAAGTTCCTACCTCCTACTCAACCTGCTAGCGCTGGTTCGGGTGGCGGTGCAGGAGCTGAAGGCGGAAGTGAAACATCGCCAAGCGTGGAACTGAAGCCTTAGTCGAATCGTCCTCAAAGGACATATACAGAATTCAAAGCCGGAGTTCAGGAAACTGGACTCCGGCTTTTTTCGTATTCTTAAAACACGGGGACGCTTTTTTGAAACACAGAGCTCACAGAGAACACAAAGGTTGGTTGCGTAGAGACTTCGACTACACATCAGGCCGCTCACGCCCATTCCATTCCCCCTCAATCTGTTTCATTCCAATCTGTGACTCTGTGCCTCTGTATTTCCCCTCTCCGATCCCTCTCCACTCTGTGCTCTCTGTGAGCTCTGTGTTTCAAAAAAAGCTACTCCAACTCCGACTGATCCGCCATCGCTCGCGTCCCGAGTGCTTGCCAAACCCGGATATCGATATTGTTGTTGAACGATTGCACGGAGCCATCGAGCAAACACGCGTTGACTAGTCCGGCGTGCCAACTGCGAGAAGTCAGGCAAGCGTAAGTCGACCGAGTCGTACTCGAACCTTCCTGCTGCGAGTTGTAGTCTATGTTGTAGCGAACGCCGTTAAACGTGTATGGCACGATGGTGTTCGGCGTGAGGGTCACCGTAAAGCCACTGTGGTGCGCGTGCCCATTGGTCCATTCACAGTGCCCCGTACCAGTCCCGTCCGGAAATAGACGGTCTTTCAGCCCCGAATCAGCAATCGCGGCGACTTCAGCGATCGTTCGGGGCATTTGAGTCGTCGAAGGCCCTGCGTTGCGTGTGTAGGCTTGCCAAGCATGAACTTCGCTCGCCCAAAGAGTTCGGCTAAGCCCATCGGAAATAGAAGACGTCCGAAAGTCCGCGTTCGGGTGGGTTGCACCGTCACCTCCGCGGTTATTCACGGGGTCGTAGACGAACCATGTACCGAGATTAAAGCTGTAAGTTGTAGGGTAAAGCAGAAAAGCGACGGTGCTCCCGGTCGCAGCCGTATCGCGTGGAATGGTAGCCTTCGGATCGGATGGACAGGCATACGTCGGAACCCGGTAGCCGCTGATGATCGGTTGTCGACTCCATGCAATGCTTAAGTCAACTTGGTTCGCCAAGTTGTTCTGTTCAAGGTGGGGTAGCAACCTTCCGTGGATCCCCCAAGAATTGTTCGAATTGATGCGGGGATTGATGCAAGCAGATGGGGGTATTCGTTTGACAGCAGCTTCGTAGTTCAGCATCGCCAACCCGATTTGCTTCAGGTTGTTCGAGCACTGCATGCGCCGTGCCGCTTCCCGAGCAGCTTGGACTGCCGGTAGGAGCAAACCGACGAGCAAGCCGATGATGGCGATTACAACCAACAGTTCGACCAGCGTAAATGCTCTACGGCGTAAACGAAAACAGGATGTGTTGAAGCAAGAACGCACGCAAGACATGGCAGACCTGGGAACAAAAACAATAAGCACACCTTCTGAAGACCTGTAGCCATAGTCCAGAGTTGGCTACGGGCTCATTGCTGGCTACGGGCTCTTTTTCAGCAATCACACGATCATCTAAGTGTGAGCACGCCGGTGCAGCGAGCAAGTCCTCGAACAAAAGTTAGACGACAGGCGGGTTCGAGGGAGCGTGAATTGTCCAGTACTGCTAAGCATTGCCTGGCAAATAGCGAGAAATGCCTTGTTCCCCGCCATGCTACATGAGTGTTAATGTTGGTAGTACGGCGAGATCAGCCAATAAGCCAGAACACCTGTGATAGAAACGTAAAACCAAATTGGTAACGCAAATACCGCGATTTTGCGATGCAAATCGAACCGTCCGATAAGAGCGAACAACAGCGCTCGCAAAACAAGCGGCAGCACTACGAGGGACATGGCGATGTGCGAAAGCAGAATAAAGTAATAGACGTAACGAATCGCCCCTTCTCCCCCGAATCGAGTGGAAGGATTTGTAAGGTGGTAAGTGACATAGCAGACCAAAAAGGCGGCACCTAGAAAGAATGCCGTCAACATTGCGATTCTGTGAAGCTGGATATCGTGGGAGCGGATTGTGATCCAACCAACAACAAGAACCAGTGAAGTTAAAACATTGATCAACGCGATGACCTGCGGAAGCATTTTAGTCCACTCCCCGAGATCGAATTTGTAGGGGATTCCCAGTAAAAGGGCGACAACTACGGGGATCGCGAACGAGAGCGCGTTGACTACGTGCATCGCGTTTCGTTCGGAAGGAATGAATTTATTCGAAGGGTGCTTTGCGGTGTTCATCGAAGGTGTTGTGGGTTCAAACGATTTAAATCAGGTAGTGATGACTATTGCGTAGAGGACTCCAATGCGCGTCGGATGTTTTCTTCGCAGACCGGGTGAATAATCCCTTTTTCGGTGATGATTGCCGTAATAAGTTCGGCGGGAGTGACATCGAAGGCGGGGTTGTAGACGTGTACGTTATCCGGCGCGGTTTGTTTTCCGAAGGCGTTGGTGATTTCCGTTGGCTTGCGTTGTTCTATCGGTATTTCGTGTCCGTCGATTAGTGATAGGTCGAAGGTACTGCTTGGGGCGGCTACAAAGAAGGGGACGCCGTGATATTTTGCAGCGATGGCAAGGCCATAGGTTCCGATTTTGTTGGCTGTATCGCCCCTCGCGGTGATGCGATCGGCCCCGACAATCGCCGCCTGCGCACGCCCCTCACGCATGACTTGCGGTGCCATGGAATCGCAGATCAATGTACTAGGAACGCCATGCTGCTGAAGCTCCCACATCGTTAGCCGTGCACCTTGAAGCAGCGGACGGGTCTCGTCGGCGAAAACGTGGATATTTTTGGATTGATAGTGAGCGGTAAGGATCGCGGCCAACGCGGTTCCAAATTCGGCCGTCGCCAGTCCGCCTGTATTGCAATGGGTAATAATCCCCCAATTCGGTTCAAAAAGAGAAGCACCATGCTCCCCGATGGCATGACACATCCGACGATCTTCGTCATGAATATTGCGAGCTTCACGAAGCAGCAGGTTACCAAGCTCGACGGCGGACGCTAGATTCGCGTTGCGTTCGATCAAACGCTGCATCCGGTCAAGAGCCCAAAAAAGGTTCACTGCCGTCGGCCGGCTTGTGGCTAGATAGGCGCAAGCCTCCTTTGCGCAGCGCACCGAATCCTCAATGGGAGCCTTCTCGCGAACCAGAGGTTGCAGGGCGAGAACGACTCCATAAGCGGCGGCGATTCCGATCGCCGGAGCCCCACGCACTCTCAAAGCAACAATCGCTTCATGCAACTGAGCTTCATCTGCGCACTGGATCATCTCGGTGCGATCTGGGAGCAACGTTTGATCGAGGAGCTCCAGAGTACCGAGGGCATCACCGGACCAGCGGACGGAAACATAAGGGGTAGAAGGTGCAAAGTTCATTGGGTTGGTGTGGAATAGGGGTAGGCTAGGGTTAGGCTCGGCCGGAGGCTGCCCAAGAAGTTGCGCCGCAGCTTTTCTCCGCAAAGTTCCCTTCGCGGTTTCCAGCTTAATCAGTTACTTCGCAACTTCTAGGATTCCATTCATCACCATCCAGTGACCAGGAAATGTGCACAAGTAAGGATATTTACCTGGCTCCTCGGGAGCTTGGAAGTAAATGGAAAACTCCGCGCCGGGTTCGACGATATCGGTAAAGCAGATCACAGAATCGGAGTCGGGGACATACTGTTTAAGGAATGCATCCGGTGCGCCGATGAGTCGATTGGTCAGATCTCCAACTTTCTCAAGACTATCAGGGCGGATCAACGCCCAATTATGGGGTACGACATCAGGGTTTGAAAATCGCAATTTGATGGCTTCACCCGGTTTGACTTGGATTCGCTTGGTGGAGAACTGCAAGTTATCCAGTGCGGTGATCGATATCTCACGCGCCCCTTCCACTTTCTTTTGCCATGGATTCGGAATCTTCTTGGTAAGCCAATCGAGGTCTTTACTCATCGGATGAGGTAATTTTTTGTTGGATCGCACACTCGATAACGCAGCGGATATGGAACTGGAGATTCCGCCACCTTCCCATGGGGAGTCCATGGCGTGGATCGTCGCGAATAGCTCACACGGCTGAGCATTGCCGATGTTGAGCCAAAGGTGAAGCTGGCTGCAGAGTTGCAAGTCGGGGATCTCGATAAACATGCTTTGCCCGTTCTCCGAGACCTGAACGGATCGGATGGAGAGTACATCATGCCCCATGGCTCCATCGTGTAACACCGAGTACTCGCGCGATCCATATCCTGGCGTGTAACGGTAATTCCAGCACTGGGCGAATTGACGGGACAGGTCTTTAGCAATCTCGCGATTGATGGGGCTGGAGAAGTCGACTCGGATGCCGTTTTCATGAGGATGGAAACCGGTTGGCAATACAGCTCCTTCACCGGTATAACGCAACCTTTGAAAGCAACCCGGTTGCGACGTATACGATCCCCAACCATGCATACCCGAGACGTAAATCCAACCATCCTGAGGTCGAACCCTCGCCCGGTGCGTTCCAGATAGGAAGTCGCCTGGCAATGGACTAAATGCTCCTTGCCATTGATCACCAACGCGATCGCGAAGCAAAAGATGCATCGTCCCGGTACCGAATGATGTGTGCACGATCTGTCCGTCGAGTGGCCCGATCGACTTGCTGTGAACTTGAAGCTGTCCGCCGCTGGAGTTATCAATCCCGCGCGGAAGGTAAACCAGCGGAAGCTCGATAGACTGGTTAGGCTTTGGCCCACGATAGCCGTAGAACGGTATGGGATTCACTTCAAAACGCTTTTCAGGTGAAGCGTCCGGATTCGGTCGAACAAGGCATATCATCGAAGTGGGTGTCCACTCTCCTTCAGAGCAAGGAACGGTCAGGGATCCATCGTCGAGGAGGCCAAGCCCATCTGGGTTTCGGAATCCGGTTGCGATGATGGTGGCTTGCTGTCCATCGGGGCTTATGCGAACAAGCCCTTCGTTGCCCGAAGCAAAATAAAAGTAGCCATCAGCATCTCGCTCCAGTCCGCACAGATAATCGTGCCCAGAAGGGGACGTGGTGAAGGCTTTCGAAAAACATTCATAGAAGTCGATCTCATCGTCACCATCAAGATCGTGTAGACGAGTGATTTGGTTTCTGCCAAGCGTGTAAATCTTGTCATCAGTGACGACCACTCCGAGCAAATGATGCAGCCCTCCTGCGATCCGTTTCCAGCTAGCCGTCTGAGTATCGAGACCACTGATCAACCACACGTCCCCTTGCATGGTCGCCAGCACCGCTCTACCGTCGCTAAGAAATCCATGCGAGCCACCAGTTATCAATGTATTCCAAGGGTTTTCAGTAGGCAGCCCGATGGTATCGACCACGTATCCCGCGCCAGTGCCAAGTTTGATCGGGGCCGAAAAAGTTTGTGGCCATTGCGGCTTTCCACCTTGAAGTACATCCTTCTTGGGATGCTCAGTCGCAGGTAAGAGCGTCCGCTTCAATTTACCTTCGGAATCGAGCGTTAAAGAATCTAGGTAAAGAGTCCCATCGACATCCAAAGCGAATAGCACATCGCGCCCCGAACGATACAAACCTTTGTATCGGATCGATTTCTTCTCAGGCAACAGCTCGGTAGCAGGACGCGCCCAAGCCTCCATGGGAAGTTTGTTTCCATCGATGCGAAAGCCATCGATGTAACCGTGCCGCACGTCAGTAAAACGAACGAATTTCCCCGTCCAAGCCGCTTCGTAATTCAGGGAATCGATGTTGTAACAAGCGAAGTTATCCTTGCGAAGCTCGATCGCCACAGCACGCGGGACTGCTTTCGCTTCACCCACAAGCACATTGCTTTGCATCGATCCGAGGTCGGCTTGGTTCCATTCATCCCCCTTCCAAGTCTGTTCATTTTGGTTTCCCCAGTGTCCAAATTTGCCACCGTCCAAACCAGGAAATGGCTCAATCCAAAGTGGACGAGGGGACTTCGAAGCGAAGTGCACGGCTTGCTTGGCATAGAAATCGTAAAGCCGATCGCGGTTGACCGCTGCAGTGTGATTCGGATAGTTCTGCGGGTAAATCGGCGGATTCGTCCAAGGAAACTTCGAAGGTTCGTGGGTGTTCGCCGATCGGATTTGAGCTTCGATAAAAGCCATATCCATCGGTTCGGTGCCGAGACTTTTGAGGAAACGGATCAAGTCGACTTGTTGTCCAAGCGGTAGAGAGTCAAAGAGTCCGGCAGGCATCGGAGAGGCACTTGGAATGATCTGCTCGATGTCTTCACGCGGGATCGTTTTTTTGTTGCCAGTAGCCGGATCGATGAACACAACTGGGTTCGCATCGAGTGGCTTGGCCTGAGAAGAGTCCAAGTACCCCGTGAAAACTTCACCCTCGGTAGTTTGAATCTTGAAAGATTGGAAAGCGGGTTCAACAGACCGGTTCGGCCAAAGAAGGCTTTCGGCAATTTGTTCGGTGGATCGGTTCTTACCGATCAAGCTAAGGTCAGGTCCGATGATTCCACCCGCCGATCCGATCTTGTGACAAGAAAAACAAGCGAGGTTAGGGCGGGTGAACACTTGCAACCCCCGGCCGGCATCGCCATGAAAGGTCGCTTCGCGAGCCAAAGTCTCGACTTGTTCTTGGGAGTAAGGGGTCTCAGGGGTCCCACCAGAATCGCCAGAGGCTTGAGCCTGCTGCTGGCCTTGCGCTCGGGCAGGTGCGTAGAATGTCAGGACCAAGCAGGCACAGGCAAGGGAAACGAATGAGAGTCTTGCTAGCATTGAAAAAATCCAACTTTAGAAAATCGGGTGAGTTATTGGATGGGGAGGGGATTGGGGGACGAAAAGGAAAGTAATCGGTGGGGTGTGGATAGACATTGTAATAGATTTTGGTGGTACGACATGCTCCTTGATTTCAAACGAGTAGGCAAGGTTCTGACGTGGGCTGCGGTGAGCCTAAGCGGAACAGCGATGCTTGCGGAGGGAAACGGCGTACTCTTTGGCCAGGAGACGACAGTTTCCCCGGGGCAAAAACCCAACAGTGAGTTGCTCAATCCCGACCCACCAAAAAGCGAAGTGAGTCGAGCGAGCGCCAAGGAGTTAGAAGAACTCAGTGGCTGGGTGCGTTGGGTATGTTTGATGAACATGCCAGAGGACATCGAAGACACGCGGCGATGGGGGCAACAGCGTCAGGTGATCGATGGGCTTGATGTAAAATTAGACGGATTGCGGGTGGATACCAAGCGGCGGTGGAAGATGGTCAACGACGGGACATGGTCCCGATACAAAATCGAGTTTGTCGAACCGCAGAAGCGATTGGGAGTCGAGATCCATCGATTCGACGTCGAACCAGGGGGTAAACGATTTGTGACATCGGCTACGGTGGTCGCTCCATTGAAATTGTCGGGAAGAGTGAATCAATTCGCGAGAGACGTCCAGTTATTCAGCGTTTCGGCGAAAGCGGATGCGGTGGTTGCGATGCGAGTCGATTGCGAAGTAGACGTTCGCTTGATCCCCGTCGCTTTCCCGCCGGACGTTGAGTTTCGTCCGAAGATCAAAGACGCCTCGATTGAGTTAAGGGAGTTTCGTGTCCATGAGATCAGTCAGATTCATGGCGAGCCTGCGGAATGGATGGGCGATCAGATTCGCGAAGTACTCGACATAAAGCTCGAAGAGTATCGCGAGAAGCTGGTCGAGAAGATGAATCGATCGATTGAGAAGCAGCAGGAAAAATTGCGGATCTCCGCTTCGCAGTGGATGAGCAAGTAGGCAAGTAGGCATTAGGCATTAGGCTATGGGACCGACGCCTCTGTGACTCTGTGTTTCAAAAAGAGTTATACTGATCTCATCCGTACGACTCAGAAATCCTCTGTAAAACAGAAACGTCCCTCAATGAAATTCGTAACCTTCGTCGGCTGCTTAGCTTGTTTGATCATGACAACGGTGCTTGCCGACGAGTCACTTCAGACGCTATTCGACTTTACAAGCACCGATGCTGCGAAGGAGTGGCAGACGGTTAACGATGGCGTGATGGGCGGCGTATCTGACGGCAGGTTCAGAATCACAGAAGCGAAGTCGATGGAGTTCTTTGGCACGCTGTCGCTGGCAAACAATGGTGGCTTCGCATCAGTTCGAACAAAAGCGAAGCAACTTAGCTTAGAGGAAGGCGATACGTTGGTGACCACAGTTCGGGGTGATGGTCGAGAGTATATGCTTAATCTCTACCCGAACAAACAAAGGGTGGCTTACTCTTATCGCGCCAAATTGCCTACAGAAAAAGACGAATGGATCGAAGTTAGAATCCCACTCGACGCCTTCGAAGCGACTTCATTCGGTCGAGTCGTTACGAACGCTGGTGCGGTCAAGCCAGCGGAAATCAGCGCATTGGGCTTCATGCTAGGGGACAAGAAAGCCGGTCCATTTAAATTGGAAATTGAATCGATCAAAGTTGAACGGAGGAAAAAGTAACTGGGCAGCTTAGCTACAAATTGTAAATTCCAGTAACTCAAACGTGGTCCGTCGCCACCAAAAACACGGGAGCAGTCAGCACCAAGAAACATGATCAGATCGTTGCTTTGCACACTAATACGATTCTTATCGATCCTATTCTTTTTGGATCAAACTCTCGCAGAAGAAACCATCGTCCGTCCGGCGCCCCAGGCTGGGCCATTGGATAATCCGCTCAAGGGTTGGTGCCCTTACACGAACGCTGGAAAGATCCATCAACCATACTCGATGGTCTTTCAGTACATCTCATGGGCTGAGCTAGAACCATCCGAGAACGACTTCCGGTTTGATGCGTGGGAGAAGACATGGAACGTCGAGGCGGCGACGGGGAAACATATCATCTTTCGAGTCTACGTTGACTATCCCACGAAACCCTCCGGCCTCCCAGACTGGCTTCGTAAAGCCGGGGTGAATGAGACTGTTTACGAGGATTATGGAGGTGGCAAATCTCCAGACTACAACGATCCTCGGATGGTTGAAGCCCTTGAGCGACTGATCGCTGCCTTGGGCAAGCGGTACAACAACAATCCTCGTATCGCTTTTATCCAGATGGGTTTACTCGGTTTTTGGGGAGAGTGGCACACCTACCCTCGGACGAATCTGTACGCTTCGCCTGAAACAGAACGTCGAGTGATAGATGCTTACCGCAAAGCGTTCCCTGACAAATGCCTCATGGCGCGTTATGCTCGAGACTACGCTGGCAAACAAGCTTGGCTCGGATTCCACGACGATATGTTTCCGCAAGACACCGACAACGGCAAAGACTGGAGTTTTCTCGCCGGAGTCCGTCGAGAAAACCGAGTTGAGAACTGGAAAAACGCAGTCGTCGGTGGTGAGATGGTCCCCGGCGAAGCTGCACGCTGGCTCGGGGAAGATTTCGAGACAACACGAAACATGCTTGAGCGCGCACACTTCTCGTGGATCGGTCCTTATTGCCCCGCATTGACCAAGCCGAAAGACGATAAGTTCATACTGCGCAGCGAGGAGCTTGTCCGTAAACTAGGTTACGAGTTTCAGATCGATGAAGTATCGCATCCTTCGAAAGCCAAGTCGAAGCGATTGGCGAATATTTCACTTAAGGGAACGAACAAAGGTGTCGCTTCTTTTTACTACCCCTGGAAGGTTGAGTGGGCGTTGTTCGACTCATCGGGTGAATTAGTCACCTTTCAGGCTACGACTTGGGACATTCGCAATTGGCAACCCGGCACTTTTTCGCAGACAGCTCAACTCAGCTTCGATGCTCCTCCCGGAACTTATCGCTTGGGGATTGGCATTCGCGACCCTTGGCAAGACCGGCCCGCGATTCGCTTTGCCAACGATCTTCCGGTGCGTGATGGTTGGACATTGATCTCGAATATCGAGATAACCGACTAGCCCCGTTTATTGACTATCTTGTTCTGGCTCTGCCCACACTTGAGCATTGCCTTCTTCATCGACCTGAACGTAAATCGTATTGGCTCGGCAGCAGACGGGACAATCTTCCACGTACGTCTGACTTATTCCTTCCGTAAGGTCCAGCGGGATAATGATCTCTTCACCGCAAGCATCGCAGATATAGCTACCTTCTTCCTGCGATGAAGCATCGACAAAGGAAGTCGGATTCTCGTCTATGATTCCAGGAAGTTCTTCGCCGGAGGCGAACAAGTTACATACCCAAAGCATTACAGACAAAGAAGCTGGATCAGCTAGGCGATGATCGTTTCCGATTTCGATAAGAGTCTCTGGCGGTAAGCCGCTTCGCGCAACGAGTTCCTCCGAGTCCGAGAAAGGGATCACATCATCGGCTCGGCTGTGTAAGATCACGCACTGGGATCGAATCGACTTTGCCGTCCCCCAGTTTTTCCAAGCGGGACAGAGCAAAACCAGCTTCGCATTGCCCGCGTCAATGTTCATCGCGACCGCCCCTCCACGAGAGCTTCCCACGACAACGACCGGCTGATGCTTATCGAACTGTGCTTGGGCGGTAGCAACAGCGGCGTCAAAGTCATCGTCATCGAGTATGGGATTGATCACTTCGTGTCCGTGGTCGATCAGGTAAGTTGGTTTAACTCCACCGGGAACACTGTGCCAACCGTGAAGGAAGAGTATTTTCAAATGAGCTGCTCCGAGATTGATTATCCTGCGTGACCCAGGGCGAGTTGCCTTTCATCTTGCCGCAACGGGGCAAAAAGCGAAAGACCAGGGGAGTCACGTTGGGAGCTTAATTGGGTTGGCAGGACAATAACCGCTTGGCTGCTGTGGTATGGGCCGGGGTCGGACAAGTCGGACAGGTCGGACAGGTCGGACAGGTCGGACAGGTCGGACAGGTCGGACAAGTCAGACAAGTCAGACAAGTCAGACAGGTCAGACAGGTCGGACAGGTCAGAAGCGAGAAATACCCTACCGCGTTGCCAACGATTCCCACTACACGAACAACAGTCTCACCGCGGGATGTACACAATCGCTAAGCGAAGACGTCGCGATCAAGCATCCGGTACTGGATAGCTTCCTCGATGTGATGCGGCGCGATTTCGTCGAGCTCCTCCAAGTCCGCAATCGTGCGCGCTACGCGGATCACTTTGTCATGCGCTCGCGCCGAGAGTCCTAACTCGGATACCGCCGTCCGCATACGCTGCGTTTGAAGCTTCCCTAACGGACAATGCTGACGCAACTCCCGACTGTTCATGTGCGCATTGGTAAGCGTCCTTGATCCCGTAAACCGACGAGACTGCCTGCCCCGCGCCGCAGTGACTTGATCGCGCATCGTCGCACTGCTCGTTCCTGGTAAACCATGCGCTAACTCATCAAACGGGACCGCAGGGACTTCGATGTGAATGTCTATTCTGTCGAGTAAGGGACCCGAAATTCGCGCCATGTATCGCTCGACTTGCGTGGGCGTACAGTTGCAACTCCGCTTGGGATCCGTGCGATATCCACAAGGACACGGATTCAACGCGGCAACCAACATAAAACCCGCAGGGAATGTCGTACTACGCATCGCTCGCGATATCGTCACCACTCGATCCTCAAGCGGTTGTCGCATCACCTCAAGCGTCTTGCGATTGAACTCGGGTAACTCATCGAGAAACAACACTCCATTGTTCGCCATGGACACCTCTCCGGGTGCCGGTGGACTCCCACCACCAACAAGCCCCGCATCGCTGATCGTGTGATGCGGTGATCGAAACGGACGCTGAACCATCAACGGCTGACCAGGTAACAACCTACCCAACGCCGAATATATTCGCGTGGTCTCTATCGACTCTCCTGGCGAAAGGGTCGGCAGGATACTCGATAACCGCTTGGCTAACATCGTCTTGCCCGAACCAGGTGGTCCGATCATCAGCAGATTGTGATTCCCCGCAGCGGCGATCGTCAAAGCCCGCTTGGCCATCTCCTGCCCCCGAACATCGCTGAAATCTACTTCGTACTGCGAAAAATGATCGTAGATCTCCTGCAAACGACTCGGTACTGGATCGATCTCCAACGTCCCTGCCATAAATGCCGCCGCTTCACACAAATTCGCAACCGGGATGACTTCAATGTCCTCCACCACCGCCGCTTCTCGCGCATTGTCCGATGGGACAACCAACCCCCGTATCCCATCCTGCTTCGCGGCAGCGATCGCCATCGACAAAGCCCCCTTAACACCCCGAGTATGCCCCTCCAAAGATAACTCTCCAACCAACGCATACTCGTTCAATCGATCCGACTGAACTTGACTGCTGCCGATCAACATCCCCAAAGAAATCGGCAGATCAAAACTCGCAGCCTGCTTGGGCAACTCCGCCGGCGCTAAATTGATCACGATCCTATCCTGCGGCCTCAAAAAACCAGCATTTACCAACGCCCGCTCTACCCGATGCGTGCTCTCGCGCACGGCTTGCTCTGGTAACCCTACAAGCACCGTTTTTGGTAACGCTGATGGCGACAAATCGACTTCGACGTCCACCGGCACCGCTTCAATCCCCACCAACGAATACGTCTTGAGCTTCGCTAACATTCCTCACCCCCACACTCATCTTCACAAGATACTCGGTTAAAGCTGAACCGATGAATCTAGCGAGATTCCCCCCGGCGCATCGAATTTGGCA
>JBJONT010000330.1:0-7098 GCA_046051705.1 Planctomycetota bacterium
GGCATTGATTTGAGAGGTGCACTTGGCAAGTCACGTCCTATCTCCAATTCCTTTGCTGAGACGTCATCATGCCAAGACAACGTCGTGAAGAGACCGCCCAACGCTGGGTGAGTCGCCTCGCTCAAGTCGAAAACTCTAACTTGTCTGTTGCTAAGTTCTGATAATCGAGCGATGACTCTGTCGGATCGTTCGACCCTCGACTACGTGAGAGACTTGGTACACGAGGTAACGCAGGACCTTCCCAAAAGCTGATGCTTGAGGAACTAAAATCGATGCAAAGATGTGGGGATACTCGGGGTTCGACTCTGTTGCGCCCTATGATGTATTCGACTTTCGTGTATCGAGGCATCGCGATGGACCGAAAGAAACACTGGTCGGGTATTACGGGCACGCAATGGCAGACTGTTATTCAGGGAATCTGCATGTGACTCTTGCGCCCGATTCGAAGATGACGCGCATGGCCTGTTGGTCGACATCGAGCGACGAGCATCGCAGTGGACAGCCGAGGCGCGTGGAGAATTGCGCAAGAAGGAGTCACGCGTAGTTCTCGATCGTTTGAAAGAGGTCCTCGATGGCCCGTTAGCAAAAAACGTCTTACCTGCTGGCAACCTTGGGAAGGCATTTAATTACCTCCGCAATCACTGGGATGCATTGAATGTGTATGTGACGGATGGTCGTTTACCGATCGACAACAATCAGGTCGAGAGGCTGATGAAAAGAATAGCGATCGGACGCAAGAACTGGTCATTTATAGGTAGTCTTCGCGCGGAGATCCGCAATGCGAGCTTGATGTCTTTGGTAGCAAGTGCGTTGTAGATGGAGTTGGATGTATCGATGTATCTCGAGAGCGTCATCACTCATCGGCTTTGGGGGACAGCGAAGCTTGAGGAGTTACTCTCTGATCGATGGCGGGAGAATCATCCAGGCGGTCCGAGAGTATCGAGAGCAAGAGCGTCGCGACAAAGCGGACGTTGCCAATATTCAAGCCGCCAAGCGGCGAGCTCGCAGTGATTTGCGCAAGAAGAAGTAGGATCCTAGGAACCTACCTCACAACCCCGAAAAGTGTACTGTTTTGAGAGCGTCGCTGTACGCTCCCTCTTGGGAGTTCACGATGTTCTCGTGGGAGACGTTGCCCTGCGAATCGCTAGTTCCAGTGATTGTTGATTTAGCTCTTGGTATGCCGACTTTGCAATAGTAGCAAATGGCAAAGTCTTCAATGCTGCCGAACGATCGTCAATCGTCTCAATAGCATAGTAACTTCTATCGATGGTTGCGTTTTGGTATAAACCAAGCCTGGAAACGCAGTACCGCAGCGAGCCTACCATAACAATAGGAGAGCGAAGTGTAATGAATGATCCGATAGAGACGATTCATAAAATCGATTCGGAAATCGTAATTGGTCTTGTTGGTGCTCTTGGAACCGACCTAGCTAGGGTAAGAGACTTGGTTAGTGAAGCTCTCGTCCAAATTCGTTACGATGCCATTCATGTAAAAATCTCAAAGCAAGTGATACCGCTATTTGGAGCGATTGAGTACGAGGAAGGCAACGAAAGTGATCGTATTGAGAAAATGATGGATGCCGGAAACTTGGCCCGCAAACGCTCAGTGGACCAATCTGTACTCGCTCTAGGAGCAGCAAGTGTAATTGCAACACAGCGTGATCAAGAGGGAAAACCGTTGACTAGGACTGCCTTCATTATCGATTCCCTCAAACGCCCCGAGGAAGTCGAACGTTTACGCAAAATTTATCCAGGGGGGTTCGTCCTACTCGGGGTCCACGCGGATGAAGAAAGACGATTGGCTAACCTCGAATCCAAGGGGATGACTAAGGCCAAGGCGCAGCACCTAATCGATCGCGATAACAATGACAAGTCTGTCGAATGCGGGCAACGACTGGAGAAAACCTTCTACCTCTCTGATTTTTTCCTCCAACTCAACGGCAACGACGATCAACTGCAAAGTGAAATTCGGAGATTGATCGATTTGATTTTTGGTCATCCATTTTGGACACCGAGTTTTGATGAATACGCAATGTTTTTCGCATTTGCTGCCGCTCTGCGCTCGGCGGATCTATCGCGACAAGTCGGTGCGGTAGTCTGTCGTGACCAACAGATTTTGGCGACAGGTGCCAATGACTGCCCCAAAAGTGGAGGCGGTCTCTATTGGCCAGTAAGAGACCACCGGGGGATTCTCCGTGACGAAAAGGATGGTCGTGATTATGTACGAGGTTACGATTCCAATAGAAAAGTCCAAAATGACATCATTACCGACCTTGTGGAACGAGGGCAAGGTTTAGGTTTAGACGGATCAAAACTTCGAGCGTTACTTGGGGCAAAGGGATCGCCGATACGGGATTTGACCGAGTACGGTAGGGTCGTCCATGCGGAAATGGATGCATTGACGGCGTGTGGTCGAGCTGGTATTGCGACCTCAGGTGCAACGCTATACTGCACTACATTCCCTTGTCATAACTGCGCAAAACACATCGTTGCTGCGGGAATTTCCCGTGTCGTGTACATTGAACCGTACGAAAAGAGCAAAGCCTCTGAATTTCATCCGGACTCGATTGTTTTCGGGACGGAGGATCAAAATAATGGAAGAGTTCGGTTTGAACCGTTTGTTGGAATTGGCCCTAGACGATTCTTCGATCTGTTCTCGATGAATCTCTCGACGGGCTACGATGTTGTCCGAAAGGATGGAAAAAGCGATACTGGAGAAAAAGTTCCTTGGAAACCACAGGAAGCTAGGCCAAGGGTTCAGTTGCTGCAGTCCACCTACCTTGACCTTGAACTGGAAGCAGCAAAACTATTCAATCAAACAATCCCTTCACGAGGAGTTGAAAGTCATGGAAAAGAAGATGGTCAAATTGACCGCTGACACAAAGGTTTTGCAGTTTTTGGCAAAGAGTAGCGAGTTGGTCTCGAAATTGCCCGATTGGAAAGTCGGCGTGCTGGAGGCAAGCTCCAGACCCAGCAATCCGACGCCGCGTCCGCCAGTGACCAGAACCTATCCTAATCCGATAACTAACGAAGAAACCAAGTCCTAAAGTTCCTAGGCTTGAGGATCAAACTAGGCCAGCTATTTGGCTAGGTAACTCCTGTGTCACCCGAAGCAATTTTCGATGCCCGGCGGAATCGAGTTGGGCGAAGGCCTGGATGAGGGCAAGTAGCTAAGCTTTTTGCTTGGCATCCTGGGCCAATGGTCCTACAGATGCGCCTACGGGATGCCCATTTTGCCTTCGGCCGATGAATACGCAGAGGATTTAATACTTCAACCAGACGCCATCGAACAAGTCGTGCCAAATGCACGGGCGTTGGAACTGCTTTGAGGTCGATCAATCAGCTGAGAATTCGAGATGAGATACTCAAAAGATTTGCGAATGTATTGGCGTCGATCAAAAGGCCGGAATCATCGGGTAAAGCGATCAGGGGAACAAAGCCAGTGAAAGAATCAAATTGTCTCATTAAGCAACTCGCCGACGAAATAAGTTTTCCAGAATCAGGCAAGCAAAGCGTTGTACTGCTGGATAACTCCAAAACCAAAGTTGTACTATTCACTTTTGCCGCTGGTGGTGGGCTTGCCGAGCATGTTGCACCGTTTGACGCCACGATTCAAATTATCGCGGGAACGGCGGCGTTAACCGTTGGCGACGAATCTGTAGAAGGTAAGCCTGGAACTTGGATTCAAATGGTTGCCAAGACGCCGCATAGCATCAAGGCCGAATCGCCTGTGGCCATGCTGCTGACTTTTGTGAAGTGAGTTACCGTGAAGACTCGTGACCGCATGGAAACTTGCCATCATCCATTGGAACTTCGAGGCTTCAACACCAAGAGGTCCAAGCGTGAGCATTCGCCCGACACCTGGAAACTCCAGAGCTTGGGCTGAGGGAGTAGGACTTACTGCTATCTCGCCAACCGAAATCGACCTGCCTCCTTACCACTATGGATTGGTGCTGGAGCGAGGTGGTTAAGTATTGATGACCGATTATAGTCGGAGGGTTTGTCTAGTCGTTGATGCTCTGAATCAAGCATCCCGGTCCGCAGATAACATAGGGAAGGATAATCTCTATATTATAGGCAGCATATAACATGGGGGTTAAGTGGCAGCATGCTACGCTCTGCCTATAACAAGCGGGGCGCTTCGCCAATTGGTCGCTTCGCGACGTGAATAAACCGATTGGAGTCAGCGAGTATCAGATGACGGTGGACTTGCCAGGGCAATTGAAGTCTTCGTCACCTAGCATTGAGCAGATTAAGGGTGAACTTGGGAAGTTGGCTATTGAGGAAAAATAGTGGCCAATATGATTTTGATTCGGGCCTGTTTTCGTGCTCGTGCTCGGATAACGAGACCAGTTTAGTTGCATTCAGAGGTAGGTCGTGTAATGAAGGGACGTAACAGTACTACAGGCTACTTTCGATTACGAGCACGAGCACCGTTTCACTGAGCACGAGCAGGGCGCTGAAAAACCGATACAAATCAAAACCAGACACTAAAACCACCGAAGTACCATTGTGGTCCGTCAGGCTTTACCGTGGGTAATTCCCAGGTTGGGGCTACCGCAGCTTATCGAGCTTCCCTTTGCCGAGTTTATCCTTCAACGAATTGCCTCTCGCGTGCGCGCACCCGACACGTATTGCTTTCGGTCTTTTAGGAACCTTCTATTGCGTCCCCCAAAGCCCCCCACGCATCGTGTTCTGCGGGTTCCTCTCTACGTTTACCGCCTAAACGCATTTTTGCCCATGATTTGTTAGTCCGGTAGCTTCCTGTCATCGGATCGTATCGCCGGAGTCCGTTCTGCGGTGCTGGGAGGAACGGCACTGCCAGCTCATTACTGGCCTCGGTGTGGTTGTCGGCGGGCGTCGAGTCGAGCGCGGGTCATCCGCTCGCGCAAGCCGCCTTCGGCGACGAATGCTTTCTCTAGGGCTCGCAGTTGTTGGTCTAGCAGGTAGTTCGTCTGGTGAATCAGGCAAATGAGAATATTGGCAACGGTATCGGGCGGACGAGTCTCGATATAGGTCCTATAGGACTCATAGGACACATCCGACATTGCACCAACCTTTCGAACAAACATCGCTTCGCGAGAATTTTTCCCCCAGAGTGGATGGTTGCGGGTGCGGAGAAAATCACGGTAGTCTTCTAGCAATTCCTCCAGGCTGGCGCGGGCTACATTGACGAGTTTGATCTCGGTTTCTTTGGAGGTGCCGCTGGCCATACAGCCTTCGAGGATATTTTGTTTCCCGGACCTGGCTGCTTGGACCATCTGGTCCACAGTGCGATCGCGTTTTTCTAGGAAGCGATCACAGAATCGCACCGTGCCGTCGTACACGATACGGGCCTTTCGGAAGGAAAGCAGATCTTCGTAACCTCCGTGCGGCGGAATGAAACCACTCATGGTTAAGCTCCTAGCGAATCGTGCCGGTATTCGGGTTAATTGAGCATGGGACTCATGGGACTTATGGGACACATAGGACACATAGGACACATAGGACTCATAGGACTCATAGGACTCATAGGACTCATAGGACTCATGCGACTCATGGGTCCTATGGGTTGGGCTGGCAATGATTATACAAGTCAGGTGGTAAAGTGACGGCAATTTGGCTCATGAAAAATCGCCGCCACATTGAGATCTGGTCTGAGAGCAGACGCGGTAGCAGCGATCGAGGCACGCGGTCTGTTGTGGGTGGCTCTTACGCGGGGTGTGTTGCGAGATGATTGGCTGGGTACTTGCATTGCCTCGCTTACGCTTCGGGTTTCTGATGTACGTGTGGCCGTTGGCCACGGTGGCAGTAACCCGAAGTGTCAACGAGGTCGCGGCGGAGTGATAGGTGGCAACACGAGTCTGCGTCTACTATTCAAGTCTCATCAGGATGTTCACTTGATTTTTACTGAGTGGAACGTCGAAAAAATAGACCTCGTCTACCAAGCCCACAAAGTTATTTGATGGGGATCCTAGGCCTCCGATTTTCAAAGGTCCCTTGGATGTATTGAGCTGACGTTCTGTCAGAGCGACGATTGTGCCATCGAGATAATAGGTCAGTTTTCCACCGTCATAGGTTATAGCGTGATGATGCCAGTTTTCGTCAATTTTAACTCCTGTATCGAGTCCGCCGTCCAAGTCGAAAAATCTCCATCTTCCTGCCGCTTCCATGATGCCGAAGGATTGTGCTTTTTCCGTTGGGCCTTGATTGATGATGTGGATATTCTGATTGACGGGACCACGATTATTTCTGATCCACATTGCAAGAGATCTAGGGCTACTCCGTTGAGGTAACGCGGCTTCAACCTCGACATGCTGCACTCCATCAAAATAGATTGCATTACCAATCTTTCCATCAACTTTCCACGCTCCGAAACGAATGAAATTCATGTTGGACGGGATATTGCCTGGTTGTAAATCGCCTGATAGATAAAAAACAGGGGTTGGTAAACCGGAATTGTCTCGCAACGGCTTGGTCGGACTGTTTTCCCGAGGAGACTGGAATGTATTGCGCGATTCCTTTTCTGTTTTGCTTGTGCTAGGTTGATAACCAGTGGATGCGGAAGCACTGGTGGTTGTCGAAATACCACTTGTGGAAACCGATGAATCGTCTCGGATGAAATCAACTGCGACGACGCCGGAGTTGCCTCTATCACCCCAGTCAGGTCGGACCGCTTCAAGCCCGGTCTCGCTGGCTCGATAGCATAGGCTGAAGGTCTTTCCATCGTAGAGGTATATTCCTGTCCATTTCAAAGGCTTCCCTTCAGCGGTACGACCGACCCAGTTGAAATGATTTGGGATTTCCAGCGAGAATTGACCGATGTTCGAGAATTGTTGCCCGGAAGCTTTCCTGTACATGTTGAAGTTGCTGCCGATTACTTCCAGCCTCTTGTCTGAATCCTTGACGCTCGAACTAGATATTCCGAACTCAGAAATGCATTTCCATTTGCCTTGAATTGCCTTTTGAATATCCAGCCTTAGGTTTGGATTTGTAGCTACGGAAACTTCGTTAGTATCAGAGCCAGTTGTTATTACGTTAGCGTTCGATCCAAGAGCGTTTTTGACCATGTCATCGAGTTCGATTGGAATCTCATCTTTGGCTTCCGAATCGAGTTCCT
>JBJONT010000331.1:0-14170 GCA_046051705.1 Planctomycetota bacterium
CACCGGTGAGCAAAACTTTGTCCAAGAACTCGTGCAGCTCAAAGTCAAAGAAGACAAGGAAGGGGAAGGCAAGGCCGCAGGCTCGTTCAAGAGGCGAGACGACCTATACGAATCCGCTGTCGATATCGTCGTACGGGAAGGACGGGGAAGCTGTTCGTTGCTACAGCGTGCACTCGGAATCGGGTACGGACGCGCAGCTCGTTTGATCGACTTCATGGCCGAAGATGGAATCGTTGGAGAGTATGCTGGCTCCCAAGCTCGCGAAGTGGTCATCACGATCGATCAGTGGGAACAGATGCGGGCCGGGGCCGAGGAACCCACGACGAATTCCAAGAGTCGCTCGAATAAAATCCGTCGCGAAAACAACTGGGATGAACCTCCCATCATTCGTCAAAACAAATCCTCTGGCAGCAAACTCAAACCAACTGTGCTAGATGAAATCAACGCAGGTGACTTCGACGACGATGATGGTCAGGATCCGGACGAAGATTTTGCTTCTTCGGATGATTAGATGTCGCATCGCCATCACCGAGAGGTGGAAATCCGACGATCCATGATGCGAAACCAAAACGGAGGAAGAAGCGCTAGGAGCACCATTCCAGGATACCCGTTCGGTAACTGTGGACTACTGGTCTCATTCTCCAGACGCTGATAAGGCTTGATCGCATGCATATGATGATCGGAATGCCGAGAAAGCTCAAAAAGCAATGCTCGGCTTAGTCGGTGATTGCTGTTCCAAGAGTGTTCCGGGCCGACCGCTTCAAGCCGACCGTTTGGCCCGTTGATCTGTCTTCTCAAGCCATAGTGTTCAATGTAATTGACGATCTCAAGCAAGCCGCAGGAGACACCAGCGACGACCAAATAGATCGGCAGGAACGAAACGCCGAATGCCCACATCAATCCGGCTAACCACAACAACTCGATTAAGATAAACCAAAGCATTTCATTCTGAATGCTCCAAGTTCCGAGCTGATGTTTCTCTAGTCGCTTCGATTCGAGTTGCCATGCGGAGAACCATTGTGCTGGAATCGTCGTTGCCAGAAAACGATAGACCGACATGCCGAGCGGGGCCGAAGCCGGATCATGATCGGTTGCAACGCGTGCATGATGCCCTCGAACATGCTCTATCGAGAAATGCATGTAGAGAACTCCCATAAGCATCAACTTGCCAAACAACCGCTGCATGAAGACTTGTCGATGAATCAACTCATGCGCAACGGTGATCCCCACTCCTCCAACGCTTAACGCTACCGAGAGCATCCAACCGATGCGGATCGGCCATGGTGCATCATTGTGATTCCAAACATGCCCCAGCAAGAGCAACAAGGCTATTTGAACGACAACCTGGATCAGTAGAATCGACGTGTAGAGCTTCGCTCCAACCCCAGAGGCTGCGAATCGCGAAGGCTTGGTCGAGCTCGATGCATCGATCCCCAGCAAGGCATCCACGATAGGAATCGCGATGAAGACGAATGCGGGTGTAAGCCAAGCCCAAAGACCGCTGGCAAGCAATCCTACCGCAGCCATCGCGGGCAGGATAAACGAACAGCAGTAAATCAAAGGGCTCAACGCATGAGATCCTTTAACCTAAACCGATCGCACCGAAGCCGACCGATCCGAGGAAGAACAGAAGGTCATTGCGGAATGCGAGAAGCATCAATCCCAATAGAGCGATGATCCCAGCAAAGGTTAACTTCATCTGCAGTTCCTCGTTGACAGGTTTGCCAGTGATGGCTTCGGCTGCGAGGAAGACCATGTGCCCGCCATCCAACGCAGGCACAGGGAGAAAATTGACCACCGCCAAATTGGCGCTTAGCAGCGTCAGAAAAATAAGGAGCGGGGAGATGCCTTGAGAAGCCGCCGAGGTCGCTTGAAGTGCAATCGTCCCTGGGCCACCGATAAAGTTAAACGCTTTTCCAGTAGCGATGAGTTGTAGGAATTCGAGAACTTTCCCAATTCCTTTCCGCACTTCACGTCCACCTCTCTGAAGAGCTTGGCCCCAAGAATGAGCGATGTATTGGTCGCGGAAAGGGGTGAAAGCCAAGCGGCGATCGGCATGGAAAACATCGGACTCTTCGACCACAGATGCCGAAGCTGCTTCGATTTTCCCTTCGCGTTCGACGAAGACTTTCAAAGGCAAGCCAGCAGGTAGGAATTGAAGTTGCGAGTGGAGCCACTGAATGTTTCGCAAGTTATCGATTGGAGATTCCTTTGCAAACCAAGTATCGATTTGCAGCTTCTTCAGGTAGGTACTTTGAGAATCGTCCAAGCTACCGTATTGAACTTGCTGGACGATATCGCCAGGCTGAATCCCACTCGAAGCGGCTTGCGAGCCAGCAGCGACACCAGCGACCCGTCTCGATGGGGTAAAAACAAAACCTGCACCAGGGATGTCCAATCCAGGAGCGCCTAAACCCAACCAATCATTGTCGAGCAGGAATCGGGTTGGGACAGTCCACTCCATGACGATGTTCGGTTCGTTAGCGCGACGGAATTCCATCGAGACTTTTTGCCCAGGCATACTTGCAATGCGGTTCGGGAGTGTGACCGCATCGCGAATCGGTTCTCCATTGAACTTCACAGGCACATCCCCCATACGCAAACCAGCTTGGGCAGCTACCGATCCTTCAGCTACAACGGTGACTTGATCGGGTTCAAAGGCGATGCCCAAGGTGCGATAGGGCAGGGGAGCGAGGGTAACGGTAGTGGTTTGTTTCGAGCCTTCGCTTTGACGTTCGACCATGAGATCGACCGGCTTCGCAAGTCTCGGGTGCATCAATTCGTTCAATTGAAAATCCAAGAAATGGGAAACTCCCGCATTGGATTCCAACATGACTCCATCGATTCCAATGATCCGATCTTTAGGCTTCAGATCCCCTAGAGATCGACCTTCCAATTCGAGGACGCGGTCGAAAGGTTGCTTGTCGCTGAGCGTTGTGGTCGCTGTTGAGAGTACACCGACGGCTTGGAAGTTGATCCGTGCGGACGGATCCGCATGGGCCATTGTTCCGGTGACGTTCACCGTCTTGCGTTCCCCTCCGCGAAGATACGAGACCGCCATCGGTGCTTCTAAGTTCCGGATTCCACTAACGGCTACTTTCTCTCGCATTTCATCGTACGAGAGTTGCTCGTCTTGAATCGACTCGATACCCACAACGCGGTCACCGGCTTGCAAACCTGCTTTCCAAGCGGGGTCGCCAGGCAATGTCCCACCGAGAACGGCCGGCGTGTAGGGGACACCGATTTTGTAAGCGCAGGCAGCCATCAGCACACCGAAGATCAGGTTCATGATCACGCCAGCGCTGATGATGATCATCCGAGCGAAAACCGGTTTCGCGGGATAGGAACGCGGATCAAGCCTTGGTTTCAATTCCTCGGATGCTCCGAGAGAATCGTCCCCTCCCTCCGCATTTCGAATCCTTTCATTCTCTTCTTTAAGTCGACGCGGATCGTCGTCCTGTCCAAGCATCTTCACGTAGCCCCCCAGAGGGATACTACCGATGCCGTATTCCGTTTCGCCCCACTGAAACTTGGCCAGTTTTGACGGAAGCTTGATAGGCCCGAACTTCATCGGGACATCAAATCCCACGTAGAACTTCTCGCATTTGACCCCAAACATCTTCGCGGCGAGGAAATGGCCAAGCTCGTGAACGAAGATCACGAAACCAAGCCCCAGAAGCATCGCTGCGATGCTATAGATTCGCGTCACCCAAGCTTGAAGCAATCCCGTCTCTGCGCCGAGGATCCAAGGACCGGAGAAACTCGAATCGAACAGAGCATTCAAAGGGAACGAGCAGATCGATTTATCAAAAAAACATTCTAGCATGTGATTGGTTTCCAACGGGCAACCTCGTCCCGCGCCCAGCGATCTTGGCAGATCAACTCTTCGAGGTTCGGATTCTCAGAATAGGTATGGTGATTAAGTATAGACCGACAGATCTTAGCAATTTCCGTCAATCGGATTTTGCCTTGAAGAAAAAGTTCTACGGCGGATTCATTCGCAGCGTTCAATACCGCTCCGCATGTCCCACCCTTTTTGGCGACTTCAAAACCCAATTCCAACGCCGGATAGCGTTCGGGGTCGACCGGATACCAAGTGAGGTTCTGCGGTTTGTCCCATTGCATACGATGGCAGTTCGAAGGCAACCGCTGCGGATATGTTAGAGCGTATTGGATCGGAAGCCGCATGTCCGGAGGGCTCAACTGAGCGACGATCGATCCGTCTTGAAACTCGACCATGGAGTGAACGATGGACTGAGGATGGATCACTACTTTAATTTGATCCGCCGGGATTCCAAACAACCACCTCGCTTCGATCACTTCGAGCGCTTTGTTCATCATCGTCGCAGAATCAACTGTGATCTTTCGGCCCATCGACCAAGTCGGATGCGAAAGGGCTTGTTCGACTGTCGCGTTTTCAAGTTTTTCGATAGGCCAATCGCGGAGCGGACCGCCACTTGCGGTTAGGATCAAGTTCTCCACGGCATCGGACCCACCGCTTGCCTGCAATGCTTGGAAGATCGCGCTGTGCTCGCTGTCGACCGGAAGGATTTGCGCTGCGTGCTCGGCAGCTTGTAGCATCAAATACTCGCCGGCGACGACCAAAGATTCTTTATTTGCGAGAGCAAGTCGTTTTCCGGCTCGCACTGCCGCGAGACTGGAGTACAAACCAGCCACTCCGACGATCGCACCGATCACGATATCGACCTCCGGAGATGCGACTGCTTCGATGACCGCATCCATGCCATGCGACTTGCGAACGGAGTTGCCATCACGACTGAGCAACCAACCTTCAACCGCTGCGTTCCGCTCACCGGTAACCACAGCCCGATGCGGATGAAACTCGTCGCACTGCTGCTGAAATAGGTCCAATTGCTGATGGCAGGAGATACAAGCGATTTCGAAGGATTCTTGATGACAGCGCAGCACGTCCAAACTCGATCGACCGATGCTTCCGGTCGATCCAAGGACCGCAACTTTTCGCCTTCGATTCAAATCCATCTGTTGGCCGATGCTAATAAAACCCTTGGCACCGGCGATAACCGGTCGATTCGACCCGTTTATAAAACAAGCCGATAGAATACGCAGGCGTCCACGAAACACGGCGAAGCTGATAAAACACGGCGACGAAGTGTCCTGGGAACCATTACTCCCGTTAATCTCTACGGATTTTAGGGATTGGAGCGGAAATCCTCAACGCCAATCCCTGCCCAGCCGTTGTTCCCTGTGCATAATATGCGGGTTGCTGGTTCGGAGAGTAAATCCTCATCGGTGTCAGCATTTTGGGTACCGTCATTTCAGTACCGTCATTTCGGTACTGGCATTCCGATGCCAGCATATCGTGGCTTACAGTTCGTTTTTTCAAGGGTGGCACACTTACAATGGCTGATGAGAACAAGTCGGACAAGCGGTCGAATTCCAGTGGGAATACCCCTTCAGGGAATTCTATGCTGATGTTCACTCTCTTGGCGGTCCTATTGATCGTGGCCGCCATGAGCTTCGTTTCGAGCGCACTTTATCAAGAAATCCGTTATCCGGACTTGATTCAACTGATCGATGCGACCAAGTATTCCGACGAGACGCAGTCGACCCTCAGCGATGAGAACGCTGGGAAAAAAACCATCACCATTGACGGCGAACAGTATGAATTAAGCCGAATCCGTAATGTCCAAGTCGACAAAGAGACGGTTCGAGGTGAAGTGACCGTGGCGAAGATCGTCGATGGGAAACCGACGCAACCGCGCGCAAGGATTTTTCAATCGATCAAAGATAATTCCGAGAGCACCAACAAGGAACTGAAAGAAAAACTGACTGCATCCAAGATTTCTTGGGGCAACTCACCTGGGCAGAGCATGCTCACGCAGTTCTTTTGGATGTTCTTCTTGCCATTCTTCTTGATCTCAACACTGTTGTATTTCTTCATGCGAAGAATGGGAGGAATCGGCTCGCCGATGCAGTTCGGTCGATCGAGAGGCAAGCTTTATGCTCAAGAAGACATTGGAGTGATGTTTCACGATGTTGCAGGGATTGACGAAGCGGTGGAGGAAGTCCGCGAAATCGTCGATTTCCTGAAACACCCCGAGAAGTATCAACGACTCGGTGGCAGGATTCCTCGCGGCGTTTTGCTTGTCGGACCTCCAGGAACCGGCAAGACGCTTCTCGCGAAAGCGATCGCTGGCGAGGCTGGCGTTCCATTCTTTTCCCTGTCCGGTTCGGACTTCGTGGAAATGTTTGTCGGGGTTGGAGCCGCTCGCGTTCGAGATATGTTCCAACAAGCCGTCGCGAAATCACCTTGCATTATCTTCATCGATGAGCTTGATGCACTTGGTAAAAGCCGAGCTGGTAACATCGTCGGCTCGCACGACGAACGCGAGCAAACCCTCAACGCATTGCTCGTTGAGATGGACGGGTTTGATCCAAACTCGGGTGTCATCGTGATGGCGGCAACGAACCGTCCCGAGACACTCGATCCAGCGTTGCTACGTGCCGGTCGCTTTGACAGACATGTCCTTGTCGACCGCCCGGATAAACAAGGCCGCGCAGATATTTTGAAAGTGCACGTCAAGAACGTGAAACTTGCTCCAAACGTCGATTTGAGCCAAATTGCAGCGATTACCCCTGGTTTCGTCGGTGCCGACCTTGCGAATCTCGTCAACGAAGCCGCTTTGCTTGCGGCGAGAAAAGGACGCAATGTCGTCAGCCAAGAAGAGTTCAACGAGGGTGTCGAGCGCGCGGCTGCGGGGTTGGAAAAGAAGAAACGGATCATGAACGAAGACGAGAAGCTTCGGGTTGCCTACCACGAAGCTGGTCACGCCCTGGTCGCATACTCTTTGCCGAATACCGACCCAGTCCACAAAGTATCCATCATTCCACGCGGTGTGGCTGCGTTGGGATACACCATGCAACGCCCCGAGGACGATCGATATCTCGTCACCCAACCTGAACTCGAAGCCCAGATGCAAGTCCTTTTAGCAGGAACTCTAACCGAAGAGCTCATTTTTCGAGACATCAGCTCCGGTGCGTCGAATGACCTCGAACGCGCGACAAACATCGCTCGCGCTATGGTCATGCAGTACGGAATGAGCCGACTCGGCAGAGTGAACTTCCGCGAAGGAAGCCGCTCACCGTTCCTGGCTACCTCCGGTTCGGAATCCTTTGGGCGCGACTACTCGGAACAAACCGCGCGAGAGATCGACCAAGAAGTCAAACGGCTCATCGACGAATCGATGTTTAAAGCTCAGTCGATTTTGACCGAACGACGCGCTGCACTGGAGTCCCTAGCGCAGCGACTCATGGAGGTAGAGGTTGTCGACGGGGAGGAACTGAAGAAGATCGTCGATGCGACTCTTGGAGGCCCAAGAGTTGTGCCGGGAACCAATTCTGATCCTGCGACGGGCCAAGGTTCCACTGCGAGCGGGCAGGGGACTCACACTGGGCCAAATTCCGGTCCTTTAGGGATTACCCCGATTGATTCGGGGACTTAATCCCGACATTTGTAGCCTTGGATTGACAACGGAAAAAACCCTTAAACACTTTTCCGTTCCATCCTAATAATAGTCAGATTCTCGTTGACTCAGCAATTACATTCCTCGATAATCGATGAGTTGGATGCTCAGGAGTCGAGTGGAAAAGGTTCGTTACTGATTCGGATCTGTTCGGTCGTAGCTTGGGTGATTGTCTGTTTTTTGGAATGCTCATCGATAACGATGGGCCTATGTGTTACGAGGGTTTGTTTCAGTGACGAATATTTTTGTAGGGAACCTTTCGTTCCGCGCGACGGAAGATGAGGTTCGAGAGGCTTTCAGCCGTTTCGGTCAAGTAGCGAAGGTCAGCATCATTACCGAGCGGGAAACAGGTCGTTCCCGTGGGTTCGCTTTCGTGGAAATGCCCGATGCGGATGAAGCGAAGGCTGCGATTGAAGGATTGAACCAGCAAGAAGTCGCTGGTCGTCGAATTTCGTGCAACGAAGCTCGTCCGCGAGAAAACACCCCACGTTCCGGTGGCGGTGGTGGCGGCGGATACGGTGGTGGTGGCGGTGATCGTGGTGGTTACGGCGGTGGCGGCGGCTACGGCGGTGGCGGCGGCGGTCGTGGCAACGGTGGTGGTGGTGGCGGACAACGCCGCCCCTATCGCGACCACTAAGAGTTCCAGGCATCCTTTGCTGATGCCACTTTAGCGATTCTAAAATCGCTTAAATTCAAAACATCGAACGGAGGCTCCGGCCTCCGTTTTTTATTTACTTTATAACTTCAGTCGCGTAACTTCAATCGGGTTCGGTCCTCGCCGACCACCGCTCATTTCGGCACCCAAAGCTCAGTACTGCAGTAACCCGATCACCTTACCAGGAACACGCCTCGCCTCTACATGCGTAAGCATCTCTCGTAGATCCTCTCGAGTTGCGATCGGCCTGCCATTCGCTCTATCCGAAGCGACATCACGCATCGCAAGCAAATCCATGCTGAGGTGCTCGATCTCGTCGCTGAGCAACCCTCGCTCCAACACGCGATGAAACACCGAACCCTCGGAAGGCTCCGCACCTATCACCAGTCGCGTCTTCGTACGCGGTATCTCACTTTCTTCCACACTCTCGCTCGGATGCCTCTGGCTGCTCGAGTACAACAAACCATCTAATTGGGCGACTTGATTCGGAATGATTTTGAAAAAACGCAATGGCTCACCACCTAACTCCACGTAAACCATCGGCAGCTTGGAAATCCGCATACAAGCAAACAGCGTCGACTGAAAACTCGCTTCCGGAAACACACTTTCGATGATGCGTTCGATCATTCCAAAAGTACACCAGTTCTGACTTCCACGCACAGTCTCAATAGCAGGTTTGAGAAAAGGCTCGTAAAACCCCAGTTCAGAAGCAATCGCATCCATCAACACTTCGATCGTCTCGCACGAATATTCCCACTGGCCTTCAAGCTGATCGCAGTGGGTGGTCAAACGATGGGCGATCTCATGCCAACGAGTAAAGTATCGCCGCGCATGCTTCTCTCCACGGCAATCGACCACCGCGACAAACTTATCCTTCGCATCGCAAGAAGCATTTCGTCGACGAATCAACGCACCGAAGGCTTGGTCATCGTCATCATCGAATCGGGCTCGCAACCCAGCAAATACAAACTCGCCCCGCTCGCGGGCGTAGAATTCAGCAAGTCGATCAAAATCTTGCTCAGCGTGGATTTCTTCGATCGCCAATGCCAAGCGATCGGCAACAAGCGCCTGTAAATCTGCGGCACCTGAGATACCTGATGGTCCGATTCCGCCACATTGCTCAACCCACGAGTTAACCATTGCCAAACACTTGGCAACGGTTCCTCGAAACGGGTCGTCTGAAACAACCCCTAAAGCCCGGGCGAGCTGAACCAACTCAGGGGAAGATTCTTCGTTAATCATTCACTTTTAATAAACTGCTTGACTCCCTCGTAGAACTTACGCCAGTCGAACTTCTCCGCATTGTCTTTCTTCTTCGAAGTCCGATGCGCGACGATCTGACGCTGCATTTCCAAAAGAGTTATCGTGTGACGAAACGAAAGCTGTTCGCTTTCAGCGAACTTGATAAGCGAAGCTGGCATCGGAACTTCCATGCCGTCCTTCTTGCTCTCCTTGCTCCCTTTACCCGTCATCAAATAGTCCAAAGACAATCCGAAAACTTGAGCAATGGTCAGCAAATTCTCCGCACTGACATTTCGCTTGCCACTCTCCAACTCGGAGAGGAAGCTCTTGCTCAAGCCTACCTTGATGCACAAGGTCTCTTGCGTCCAGCCTAACTCCAAACGCCGCTTTTTGATCCGTTCACCTACTGTCATGCTGATCGATCCCGCTAAGAATAAATACGATTTAAAACTGATAACGCTTCGGTACGTGAGACGTAACGCGATTCTAGAAGATAAAAAAACGGTTTTCAATCGATTTCCCAAGTTTTTTATAGCATTTAGCGAATAAACGCTTCTTGCAATCCACGCCACAGCAAGATCCCTCTAGCGGCTCATTGGCGATTTCTGGTACCACAACTTAGAGCTGGGCAAACTATCCAATTTACCCAAATCCCCGTATTGCCGATCCATCGCCCAATACCGAGTAGCCAGCGCGGCGTACCAAGTACCCGAACCAGCAATCCAACTCGAAATGCATTCCGCACACAAATTCGACATCAAACCAGATTTCCCCCCTTTGGAGTCTTACACAATGACCGTACCAGCCCCACTGCGTTACCTCACTTGCGCGCTGCTATTCCTTCTGACGACCCATCAAGGAATCGCTCAGATGCGGCCAGACGAAGTCATCGCGCAATCAGGACAACTTCTCGCCGAAACCATGGCGCAGCCCCTCTCACGGGTCCCCCAAGCCATGATCGAAAACGCTTCTGGCGTAGCGATCATCCCCAATGTCGTCAAAGGAAGCTTCATCGTTGGCGCAAGGCACGGTAAGGGTGTGCTGTTCGTTCGCGAACCAAATGGGACTTGGCACGCACCTGTATTCATCTCTCTTACAGGTGGAAACATCGGATGGCAAGTTGGAGTCCAGTCTTCGGATATCATCCTAGTTTTCAAAACCCCGCGTAGCATCCAAGGGATCCTCAACGGAAAGCTTACGCTCGGCGCTGACGTAGCTGCCGCAGCCGGCCCGGTCGGCCGCGAAGGTGGCATCGGGACAGACGGACAACTCCAAGCCGAGATCTACACTTATTCACGCAGCCGAGGACTCTTCGCCGGAGTCTCCATCGACGGCTCGGTCTTGCAAGTCGATCGCATCGCAACAGGTGCTTACTACCAAATCTCCTCGGTCAATCAAACTCCTGTTGTCCCACCCGCCGCCCAACAACTCACGGAATCCGTTGCGAAATACGCAGCTCAAATCGCATCAGGTTCCGCAGTACCTGCTTCCGCAAAAGCTGTCGGCGCAAGTGAATCCGAAGTCGTACGCGGACAACTGGTACAGCTAGCTCCAAAACTCTTCGACCTGCTAGATGAAACATGGAAGCAATACTTGGGCCTACCCGCTTGGATGTTCCTCGGTGGGGCCCCTGCAAATCCCGAAGAAGTCAAAGCGATTGTCGCTCGCTATGAATCGGTCGCAAAAGACCCACGCTTCGCACCCCTGGCTTCTCGCGCTGAATTCCAATCGGTCCTGAGTCTGCTGAAGCACTACTCAGCAAGCTTGAATCCCACACCCACAGCCATTCAACTTCCGCCTCCTCCGACCGGCGGCCAACCAGTTCTACCCTGATCCAGTTCAACCGGTCTTTTTGACCTGATCTAGCTGACAGGTGCCTTGCGCAGAATCTTCTCGATGGTCTTGCCTTTGGCAAGCTCATCGATGAGCTTGTCGAGAATCCTTATCTCCCGCATCAACGGGTCTTCTACATTCTCGACCCTTACTCCACAAACGACACCTTTTACAAGCTCCCTGAGAGGATTCATCTCAGGGGCTTTGGCAAAGAACTCCTCAAAGGTACGCTGGTCATCCAACGATGCGCTAAACTGCTTTGGCGAATATCCAGTCAACCAAAGCACAATCGTATCGACCTCTTCTTGAGTGCGTCCCTTCCTCACTGCCTTCGCAACGTAGAGTGGATAGACACTTGCGAATGGGGTAGTAAAGATCCGATGCTTGGTCATGAGGTTTCGCTCGGGGAATAGTCGCTACAAAACGGGAAGAGACACCGCTGCCATAGGATTCGCTTCAACCCTTGCCGTAATCGCTCGCACCAAAGCTCGCGAGACATCTTCGAATGGTTTTGCGATTCGGGGGTCTTTCAAGACACTTGCAAGCTCACCTCGATCCGATTCGCTTCGAAGTGCCATCTGGATTGGAACTTCGCCAAGGAATGGAGCAGCAATCTCCTCGGCTTTGCTTCGCGCCCCACCGCGACCAAAAATATCAAACGTCTTACCCGTCTCCGGATCGGTGAAACCACTCATGTTCTCAACGATTCCCAGGATCGGTATTTTCGTTTTCTCAAACATCGTGATCGCCTTGCCCGCATCCAACAAAGCAACTTCCTGCGGTGTGCAAACGATCACCGCTCCGGTGACTGGAAGCAATTGCGAAAGGGTCAACGCAACGTCACCCGTGCCAGGTGGCATGTCGATGATCAAGTAATCGAGATCACCCCAAGCCGTATCCCGAAGGAACTGGGTGATCGAACCGTGCAACATCGGTCCACGCCAGACAACCGCTTGATCTCGCTCAACCAAAAAACCCATCGACATCACCGGCATGGTTCCGCTGCGAATTGGCTGTATTTTGGAATCAACGATTTCAGGGCGACCTTGCAAACCGAGCAAGTGCGGGATACTCGGTCCATACACGTCGGCATCCATCAATCCAACTTTGGAACCTAAGCTTTCCAACGTCAAAGCGATCGATGCAGCCAATGTGCTTTTACCAACACCACCTTTACCCGCAGCCACTGCGATAACCGCCTTGGCCTTCAATCCGATCTGCCCAAGCGATTGAGGGGCTCGCTCGAATCGATCCAGTCGAATTTCGATCGACTTCAGTCCTCCAACACGGGCATGCAGATGAGCTTGAAGCTGACTAGCAACCTCCGATGCGATCGGCGCAATCATACTCGTCAATCGCAAGGTGCATTTCGCATGCCCGTCTGCTAGGGACCAATCTGTGACTTGACCCGTCTTTGCAAGGGACCGGCCAGTCTCGGGATCTTTGAAAGATTCCAAAGCAGCTTGCAATTGCTGGTTGAGTTCTAGATCCGACATTCAAATAAATTCCAATCAGGGCTTATCGAGTAAAGATGCTTGCAATCAATAAAAGCGGCGTGCTAGAAAACCAAATTCAAGGACTTCAGTCGCCGTTCAGTTTCCACCATCAAAGCGTCTTCGGCCGCTTCGTCAGCAGCTTCATAAGTAACGGAGAAACGAAGGCAACTTCCTGCGTCATCCCAAGGAACGATCACGATGGAATGTTCAGTGATGAAGTACTGGGAAGCTTCTTCTGCATTGGCGAATTGAGGACCACCGGAAATCCCTTTAGGGGCTCCGACGTACAGGAAGTAACTCCCGCCGGGAACCTCGCACTGAAACCCACAGCGACGAAGCGTCGCGACGAGCTTCTCCAAACGTCGCTTGTACTTACCATGAATCCGTTGAGGAATCTCTGGGTTATCTAATGCAGAGATAGCAGCACGCTGAATAGCTCCGAACTGACCGCTATCGCAGTTGTCTTTAACGTCCGAGAAGGCTTGGACAATCGTTGCATTTCCGCACACCCATCCGATGCGCCAGCCGATCATGTCGAAGCCTTTGCTCATCGAGTGGACTTCCACTCCCACATCCATCGCCCCGGGGACTTCGAGAAAACTCAAAGGCTTACCTCGGAAACTCAACAAGATGTGCGCCGCATCTTGAACGACGACGAAGGAATGCTTCTTCGCCAACTCGATGATCTGAGTGTAGAACTCTTTGGTCGCAACCTGTCCGGTAGGACTGTTCGGGTAATTCAAAACCAACAGCTTCGTTCTCTCCCAAATCTCTGGGGTCACCGATGAAAAATCGGGATAGAAACCATTGGAGGCCAACAACGGCAAGCGATGAACCGTACCGCCATAATAACGGGTGTGTGTACCAGCTACAGGATAGCCCGGTACGGTCATCATCGTCACGTCACCTGGATTGATGAAACAAGCCGGAAGCATCGAGAGAGCGGTCTTGCTGCCGATGCAGTGGTTGATCTGCGTATTGGGATCAAGCTCCACTCCAAACTGCCGCTTCATGAATCTCGCAACAGCTTGCTTGTAATCAGCGGTTCCATTATCCATGTACCCCCGATTCTCAGGACGATTGGCTTGCAGAGTCAAAGCCTCTCGCACCGACACATCCGCCATCGAGTCGTTCTCTCCGATACCGAAATCGAGCAATTGTCGATCCGGGTAATCCGCTAACGCCTTACGCTTCGCTCGCTTGATCTTCTCAAACTTGTAAATCTCATTGGCCTTGCCGTATTGCTTGCCACCAATGCGATCCGCAAAGAGCTCTTGGAAATAAGGGTCGTTCGTTGGGTTGTTGGTTTCCGATGAAGACATAATGCGCTTCGATCCCAAAAAGGTGAACTGGTCAAAGAATGACTAAAAACAAAGATAAACCACGATCATTAGCCTGGACCGCGAGAGCCGTAATTATAGATCGAAAAAAAAAATGTT
>JBJONT010000332.1:0-35399 GCA_046051705.1 Planctomycetota bacterium
AGACAACTAAGCCATCGCGGACGCCAGTTGATGAGGGTGGAGCAGAGGAGAAGGAGGGTGCATCGACTCGTTCGCAAGCATCCCCGGTGGTTCAATTCAGCGATGGACTTTCGGCTGACGAATTCGTAGCTCTTGTACTTAAAGAACTTTCTTTGGAGAACACAATCGTTCTCTGGGATGCGTTACCGAGTTCGATGCAGAATCGCACTGAGAATTTGGTAGTGTCATTTTCCAAGAGGATTGACAGCAAGAGTTTCGATACCATTCGCCGACTGCGAAACACGCTTGTCGAGATCTTGCGCAAGCAGCAGTCGTTTATTCTCAACAGCAAAGTGTTGCAGATTCCTCCCGAGATGGTGTCGAATATCCGTGAAGGATATCCCGATGGAGTGAATTTCCTTGATAAGGTCATCGCGAAAGAGTTGTTCGATAGCAAGCGATTGCAGCAAGGTGATCTGCGTGGCTTGCTCGATAACTATCTTCGGAACGTCAATGCGTCGGCCAAGAAGCTCATTGTGCATCTGCCTCCCGATAGTCCGGCAAGGCTACAGTTTGAGGAGACACAAAGGAAGGGAGCTGAGATTCCAAAATATGTACTGAAGGAGCTAACGGGCGACGCGGTGGAGTTGGTCGTAGGTGGGGGGCCTGCAACACAGACACCGACGATGTTTCTCAATAGGTTTCAAGGTCGTTGGATTCCGAAGGAGTTGATCGAGAGTTTTGATCAGACGATGCAGCAGTTAGAGAGTTCGATCAATTTGATCAATCCGCAAGATGTCCAGCAAGCTCTCACGACGGTGGCATTTGTTCTGAATGCACCATTGAATAACTTGAAGAATGCCAAGTCCCAGGAGGAGTTTGATCGAACGTTGGGTGAACTGGCAGGGATGGCTGCTCCGGTGCTTGCAGTGATGGGTCCTGGGGGTGGTGCTGGCGGTGCTCCGGGCTTCGGCGGTCCTCCAGGGTTTGGTGGACCTCCGGGTTTCGGTGGACCTCCAGGGTTTGGTGGGCCTGGTGGGCCACAGCCGGGATTTGGTGGGCCGGGAGCTGGAGGACCTCCGGGTGCGGCTCAGCCGGGGCGTCCGGGGCAGGGTGGTCAGCCTGGCCCTGGATTCGGTCAGCCTGGTGCCGGTTTCGGTCAACCGGGAGCTGGTGGTCCGGGAGTTGGTGGTCCGGGAGCTGGTTTCGAGCCTTAATTCTTACGACCCTATAGGCTTGGGGCTCTAAAGGGGCTCAGATGTCTGAGGGGGCTAAGTATCTAAGAGGGCTTGGGGGGCCTCGAGCGGGGCTCGCTTGGGCCTCCCTAGGGGGCTCAGCAGAAGGGCGGGGAGCAGCACAAGGTCACCGAGGATTGAGCTGCTCATCATGGCGATCATCAGAGTTGCGAACTGGCGGGTTGGGTTAAACTCCGCCAGGAGGAATGGGAGCATGGAGCAGCAGCTGATCAGCATGGTATGAACCATCGCTTTACCGCAATTCGAGAATGCGTCAGCGATGGCTTCTTCGCGAGTGTCTCCGAGCGCGAGTCGGTTGGTGTACCAGTTCACGAAGTGGAGTGTGTCATTGACGGCGATTCCCATCGCTACGCTAGCGGTCAGGATCCCCGCGATATCGATGCTGTAGCCGAGCCAAGCCATCGTTCCGAAGACCAGGGTTTCTGGAAGGATGTTTGGGATCATGATCAGCAGTCCTGGTCGGATGCCTTTTGCGATGAGCATCATGATCGGAGTGATCAGAAGAAAAGCGGTCGAAAAGCTTGAGCCGAGGTCCGCTAGGAGGGCAAGTTGGGTATCGTGCATGATGGGGGACAGACCGGTGTATTCGGCCCTGAACGTGTCGGCTTGTTGTTCGATCGGTTCTATAGTTTGCCGGACGGACTCGGTTAGTTGTCCGTAATCGAGTTTCGACAGCGCGGAGACTTTTGCGGTCACTCGCCAGATGGTGGATTGTTCGTCGAGTGCTACCCAACCTTTTTCGACGAGGCTCGGTAGTTGTTTATCTAGTTCATTTCGAAGGACTGCTCGTTTGGTCACATCTCGGACGCGTCCGCCGGTAGGAAGTTTTGGCAGGAAGCTCGTTGCGGACATGACCCCGCCGATATCGCTATTGGAACGAAGGCTTTTAGTGACTTGTTCGACCAGCGTAGCTTGGTCGAATAAATTGCCTTCGGCTGCGTTTGATTGATGCTTTGGGAATTTCATCAGGACTTCCACCGAAGCGATGGGACCGATGTTGTTTTCGAACCACTGCATGGACTGGACGGTCTGAGAATCTTTAGGAAACATCTCATCGAATTTGGTCGATGATTTTAGGTGCATCAGGCCGTAGAAGCTTACGCCGATGAGTACGAGTCCTAGTGCGCAGATCGGTTTATGGTGACGATTGACCCAGGCGGCGTAGTTCGTAGCCCAAGGAGCAACGGGAGGGCTCATGTGCGATTCGTTTAACGGGTCACTATCTGCGTTGGGCAATGCAGCTTTTTCGGCCAATACTTTCTTTCGGCAAAGCCGATCGGAGACCGCTGGGAAAGCCAGTATCAGAACCACGGCTGCGATACACAGGGATGAGGCTGAGTAGATCCCGAAGGTGCGAACAGGAGCGAGTTGACTAGTCGCAAGCGCGATCATCCCGAGAGAGGTTGTCAGTGTCGCTAGTACGCTTGGTTTTAGTCCGAGGAGGATTGCACGAGCTCCGAGGTGATCGGAATGTGCGTAGGCAACATCATGGTAGTAATTCATGAAGTGCACTGCGGCCGAGAGGGTGAGCATGAACACCAGTGTTGGCAATACGATCAGCACTGCGCTGAATTCGCCACCAGTCATTGCAACGAGTGCGATCGCGATCAATTGGCCGATGCCGGCGATCAGCAGTACCGTGAATGCGCCTCGGACACTTCGCAAGCACAACCAAGCGAGGATAACACCCATCAAGCTTGAGGGTACAACGAGGCGATTTAAGCTGTCTCCTGCGGCTTGGTCGACCGCGTAGGCTTCATAGACAGATCCGACCATTTTCAGATCGTTGCGATGAAGGTTCAAAACGCTATCGGCGGCGGAGCGAACAAGTTCGATTGACTGGCTTTGTTGCGAGACCCCTGTTGGGGTGAATCGGACGAAGATGGCAGCGGTGCCATCGGAGCCTATAAGCGAGCCTTCAAGTCGACTTTTTGCGATGTTTTCTGAGAGGGACAGTGGGGGTTGGGTAAGTGCCGAGAGGATTTCGCTGGAGGTTTGGATTTCAGCGACCAGTGCTGGCGATGCAGTATCGAGACGTTTGATGGCTTGTGCCATCGAAGTGAGTCGTTCGTCATTGAGCGAGGCATTTGGCCATGAGACAACAAGGAACTGATCGGAGCCGAAGTGTTTCGTAAATTCCTCGTAGCGTGCCCGTTCGGGTCGTCCTTCGGGGAGCCAAGCGTGGGCGGATGCGGAACCGATTTTGATGTGGGCGGCCCCCCATAGAACAGCAGGTAGGGCGAGAACTAGCAGGACGAGAAACCAGCGAGAGATTCTTTCGAGATAAGCGGGCCGCTGGGATGGGGCTGGCACGATTGATCCTTTCTGTTGCTCTTCAACACATCATTGATAGAAGAGCTACAGATCGCATGAAAATGCATTTAGTGGGAATGGAAGTGAGTATCAGTTCTCTTCGCGGCGTCGAAGGGTGACGCGATTGAGGATCGATTTTTTGGGTGGCGTGGGGGTTGGTGGATTGGTTGTGGGTGGATCGATACGCTTGTGTTTCGGTGCTGAGGGATCGGATTGTTGGTCCAGCTTTGCAAGTTCACCGAGGTAGATTTTAGCGACATCCTCGTCGCTTCGAACTGTCTCGGGATCACCTTCGCAAAGAACTTGGCCTGCATTGATCACATAACAACGGTCGACCGTTTTAAGGACTTGGACCGCATCGTGATCGGTGATGAGAATGGAGATGCCAGCATCGCGAAGTTGGCTGATGATCGGACGCATCGATTGGACGGTAACGGGATCGATACCCGCATAGGGTTCATCGAGCATGATGATTTTCGGGTTGGAAACAAGGCACCGAGCGATTTCAAGCCGCCGGCGTTCTCCACCCGATAGATTCGAAGCACGCGATTTACGTATATGTTTGATGCTAAGTTGCTCAAGGAGTTCATCGGTGCGGCGAAGTCTTTCGCTGCGCGATTGGCCGAGCATCTCTAGGATGGCCGAGATGTTCTGCTCGACGGTTAGTTTCCGGAAGACGCTTGATTCTTGAGCGAGATATCCCATTCCCCCTTCGCGGGCTCGCATGAACATCGGCCAATAAGTGACATCTTGTTCGCCGAGGAAAACCCTTCCATTGTCGGGTTGTACCAGTCCGCAGGTCATACGAAAGGACGTTGATTTACCCGCTCCGTTGGGACCTAGGAGGCCGACGATTTCCGAGGGGCCAACTCTCATCGAAACATTTTGTACGACTTTGCGACGTCCATAACGCTTTTCGAGATTTTCCACACGCAGAACATCCATGTTCAGTTCTCAATGATTCAAGGATCGGGAAATACTTTAGTTGCTTCGCAGTCCGCAGGTCGTTCTTGGACTGTTAGCGAATTAGTCCCATGCGTTGGAAGTTCGGGACAAAGGGGATGCGGTTCCAGTTCCATGGATGGGGCCAGAATACCATCACCGCTCGTCCGATCATCAGTCGTCCGGGTTGTGCATGTGCAGCCCAGAGACGAGCGTCGGAGGATGCTGCTGTGTTGTCCCCCATCGGGAAATAATCGTCTTCGCCAAGATCGAATACGACTTGGTGTCGTGGGTTATCCCAAGGGTCATTGCCGATGACATCCTGGTAGGACTTGTCGTCGATTTGCAAGTGGTTCGGGGTGTCGATAAAGCGGCTGTTATTCGTTGCGATGTAATAAACGTCACGAAAGACTCTGGCACGATCGACGTTGCACGAGCCACCTGATACTCCAAAGCCCAATGGAGCTGCGTCGAGCGGGTTATCATCGAGTTGGGTCGGCAGATGTTTGTAAGTTGGAAGTGCTGCGAGGATGTTGTATGCACCACTCCCCCAGTCGATCAGTTTGCCGTCGACCCATAGTCGAAGTGAATCGTCGACGTTTGCATATCGCACGACGTGTTTGGATCCCGAACGTATCGAGGTTGATGCTTGAAGTGACTCAGAGAGGCCCTTGGCAGATTCGAATACGTTCAGCTTTTGTCCTTGGTAGAGTGCTTGGGCAGTAGCCAGACCGCTTTTAAGGTCGATATCACAAGTGAATTCGACTCCACCTTCGACGAGTAGTAATCGAACTGACTCGGTTGCAGGTGCGGTGCTGAATGTCCATTCTCCGGCGAGGTCACCGACCCAATGATCGCCGTCGATTTTTGAGAAGAATTCAGGGATGTGAGCTATGTGGTTTTCGTTGAGTCGATTGTCACCGATGTTGACGTTGTATGCAGTGAAGTCGGTGATCAATCGGAACGATTTCGGATCGGTAAATCGAGCGATAGCTGTGGGTTGGTCTTGCGCTAGGAGCCTTCTGTCCTCTGGGCTGAGGACTCTGTGTCGATAGCGAAGCAAGTTCGGTTGCCCGGAAGGAACATTCGAGATCGATGCGTTCCATTTGGAATTGGAGGTTTTTCCATCGCTATCGATTTTGATCGACCAAGAAGCGTTTGGTGATGTTGCTGATGGTTGCCAATTATCTGGGATTTGACCTTGGACAACCGGTTTACTCAAGTGATTCGAATCTGCAACGGACTGCAACATTGCGTTGAGAACGTTCGGGGGTTTTCGGGCGATGGTAAAGCGATCTTCAGGCTCCGAGGATTTCTTGGTGAAGATATCTCCGTGCCAAATCTTGATCGATTCACCGGGTAGTCCGATGCATCGTTTGATGTAATTCGTTTTTGCATCTTCGATGAATTTGAAAACGATGACTTGCCAACGCTGTGGTTCTCCGAGAGCGTAAGCGAGTTTGCTGACAAGAATTCGATCACCGGGGAAGGTGCGGTGGTTTGCGATGTTGGTCTTATCGAGTTTATCGATCGATCGGCAGAGGGGGCATATGGTTTCGGTGACTACAGATCCGTTGGGAACGCCGGAAACGTTGTTGAACTCGGAGCTTGCACCACTTTGGTAGCTGTAACCGCATTCGGGGCATTGCAGATCTTTGTGAGCACCCATGAGGGTCGGTGCCATCGATCCGGTGGGGATGATAAAAGCGTCGGCGACAAAGGCTTTAAAGAGCAGGGCGAGGATAAAAGCAACCGCGAGGCTTTCGATGGTTTCGCGGATGGCTTGAGGTTGTACGTTCGACTCGCTACTGCTTTCCGAGAGTGTTGCGGAAGGGTTGGAGGAGAGTTGCGAGGAAGTGGAGTCTGCCATAGCGAGCTTGATCCGGAGTTATGCAAACGCAGGAAGCCTGCGGAAGTTTTTCGAATTAGAAGAACTGCAAATTATAGGTGTATTAGGGGATACATGCAGCGCCAACCCTTGGGAAATCAATGGGTGTACCAAGAAAAAAAGCCGCCGAAATGCTTCGGCGGCTTTTAGATTTGTTAGCAGTGCAATTAGCAGCGTAGTGCAATGAGCAATGTAACCAGCCGGGGGCTGAATTACTTGGCCTTAGCAAACTTGGCCTTTTCGTAAGCGCCTTCGCCGAAGAGCTTATCGAGCTTCTCGTCGTCGGTCATCTTCTCGGCTTTGCCTTTGCAGTTGTTGCAGCAGAAGGAAACCTTGGCTCCCTTGAACTCAACGGATGCATCCTTGTTGAGTTCTCCGCCGGAGAATGGGCAAGCCTTTTGGGTGACTTGCGAAGTAGCGATCAATTGATGGTTGGCCTTGGCAGCCATAGCCTTCTTGTCTGCATCGAACTTGCCTTTGCAGTTATCGCAGCAGAAATAAACGCTGCATTCTTTCCAGTCGCTTGCCTTAGCTTCTTTAGCGGCAGCGCCGGAGACCAAGCACTTGACTTTGGAGAAGTCAATCTTTTCAGCGTAAGCGGTTACAGCCGAAAAGGAAACCAACGCGGCGAACAAGCCAGCGATCAAGTTCTTCATAGATAAACTCCCTGTAGGTGGGTGAGACACGAAACGGTTAACAGTAGAACGCATAGTTTAGCCGTGGGAGCCGCTCACCGGGGACCGGACGAGCAGTTCGTGGCGACTCCATGGTAGGGAGGTAGGGGAGTAGGTGTCAATTGCGCAGGGGGAAAGCAGGTGGAAAAACGGGGAAATCTGTTAAGCCATTCGGGCCATGAGGAGTTCGTGCTGGCAGAGCAGTTCCTTTGGCATGGAGTGGTAGAGTTTCAAGAAAAACTCATTTTGGCTAGTGATTTCCTGCAAAAAGTCCTCCCGGCGGAATTCCATGGCGGCATCGAATTGGGCTTCGCTGAATCCGTCGAGGCCCTCGACACAGAAATCCTCCCAGTCGGGGGTCCAGCCGATCGGGGTTTCGTGACCGGGAATCCGGCCTTGGCATCGTTTGACGATCCATTCGAGGACTCGGAGGTTTTCGCGGAATCCTGGCCACAAGAACTTTCCTTCGGCGTCTTTGCGGAACCAGTTAACGTGGAAGATCCGCGGAAGTCGTTTGATGTGTTTGCGCATATCGAGCCAATGGCCGAAGTAATCGCCCATGTTGTAGCCGCAGAAAGGAAGCATCGCCATCGGGTCGCGTCGGACGGTTCCGACTCGGCCGGTTGCCGCGGCGGTTGTCTCGGAGCCTTGGGTTGCTCCGAGGAAAACGCCATGGGTCCAGTCAAAGGCTTGGAAAACCAAAGGCATCGTATTTGGCCGACGGCCACCGAAGATGATTGCATCGATGGGTACACCTTCTGGGTCTTGCCAATTCGGATCGATATTCGGGCACTGGTTCGCCGGGGCGGTGAATCGCGAGTTCGGATGAGCGGCGAGTCTGCCGCAATCGGGTGTCCAATCTTGCCCTGTCCAGTCGATCAGATGCTTCGGCGGTGCGCTGAGGCCTTCCCACCAGACACCACCTTCGTCGCTCAATGCGACGTTGGTGAAGATAGTGTTTTTCGAGAGAGCGTGCATCGCACCGGGGTTGGATTGCCAAGAGGTTCCGGGAGCTACACCGAAAAATCCTGTCTCTGGGTTGATCGCATGAAGTTTTCCTGACTTGCCAGGCCAGAGCCAAGCGATATCGTCGCCGACGAGAGTGGTCTTCCATCCGGCTTGGACATACCCATCGGGAGGAATGATCATGGCAAGGTTTGTTTTACCGCAAGCGCTTGGGAATGCGGCGGTCAGATATGTTTTGTTGCCTTCGGGGTTTTCAAGTCCCATGATCAGCATGTGTTCAGCCATCCAGCCGTGATCGCGAGCGATCGAACTGGCGATCCGTAGGGCGACACATTTCTTTCCAAGCAAAGCGTTTCCGCCGTATCCGCTACCGAAGGACCAGACTTCGCGCGACTCGGGGAAGTGCACGATGTATTTCTCATCGTTGCAAGGCCAAGGTACATCGGCTTGATTGGGTTCCAGTGGGCTACCGACGGAGTGCAAGCACGGAATAAATGCGCCGTGCGCTCCGAGCTTGTGAAAGACTTTTTGCCCCATGTGACACATGATCTTCATGTTGATCACCACATAAGGAGAGTCTGTTAATTCCACGCCGACGAGAGCGAGCGGGCTATCGAGTGGTCCCATGCAAAAGGGAACCACATACATCGTTCGCCCACGCATGGATCCTTGGAATTTCTCTTTCAGCAAAGCCCGCATCGCATCGGGCTGTTTCCAATTATTCGTCGGTCCGGCATCTTTCTCGCGTAGGGAGCATATGAACGTCCGGTCTTCGACCCGAGCGGTATCTGACGGATTGCTTCGGGCGAGAAATGAATTCGGGTGCAATGTCTCATTGAGTCGCACCAGTGTTCCGCTTTGAACGAGTTGTTCGGTCAAGCGATCCCACTCTTGTTCGCTTCCATCGCAGAGGACGATTTCATCGGGTTGGCATATCGCGGCCATTTTCCGAATCCACTTATCGAGCGCTGCGTTCGGGCAATCGAAAGGAAGTACCAAATTGGATTCATTGGCTGCGTTCATTGTTTTCTGGTGTCCCGTTGCTTCGTTGCCTTGTTTCATCTTAACTTTGCGGTGATCCCCGAGACGCTTGAAGCTAACGTGTTGAACGGTTCAAGAGAACTGGATTGAAGGGACAACTGCAAGGAATTTCGTGCGACATTACGAAGCAACCGAGAAGGGGTAAGCGGGTTGTTTCGAATTGCGGTTTAGGATGCAGTCGGGGGCGGTGGAGGCGTTAAGGGATCGATTTGGCCATTGCTTATAGGTTTGGGGGAGACTGGAGTTCCGTCGACAGGTGAAGCGCCGGTTGCTTGCGAGTTGCTTGATTGCGAACGGCGTTTCGACGAAGAGCGATTTTGCGGTTTTGGCGAGGCGGAGTTTTCGAAAGTATTTTTTTTGCGAAGGATGTGGTGATAGTGTTGAGCGAACCGGTGGGCTTCGTCGCGAACATACTGAAGCAAACGCAGTGCGAAGGAATCACGTCCGAGTCGCAGCGGTTCTTTTTCACCGGGGCGATAGATTTCTTCTTCGCGTTTTGCAAGGGAGACTAAGACTGGTGGTGTAAGATCACAGTCTCGAAAAGCAGCGAGAGCTGCGTTGAGTTGTCCGCGACCACCGTCGATCATCAACAGATCAGGAAAAGTTTCATCTTCGACAGCCATCTTTTGGAATCGTCGCGCGACGACTTCATGGATGGAGCGGAAGTCATCGATACCGTCGACCCCTTCGATTCGATACCGACGGTAACCGGGTTTGAACGGTAGTCCATCGAGGAATTGGACAAGTGATGCAACGGTGTCTTGGCCACCGAGATGCGCGATATCGATCCCTTCGATCACTCGCGGTTCTCGGTCGAGCGAAAGAACTTTACGAAGGGCTCGTATTCCTCGCTTTGGATCGATATGAAACACTTCGGGCTGCGCGTGGGTGTCGATTTCACCACGGCGTTTGAGGTTATCTAGAAGTTGGATTTCATCGCGGAGTCTCGCTGCGCGTTCGAAGTCGAGCAGTTTGGATGCTTCAAGCATTTCTTCTCGCATTTGAGCCAGTAGCCGTTGGCTTCCTCCTTCGAGAAAAGTTTGCAATCGACGAATATCCCTTTTGTAGTCTTCTTTGCTGATTCGCAGGTTGCATGGAGCGGTGCATTGGCCAATGGAAGCCAGCAAGCAGGGTCTGAACCATTGCCAGCGAGGATCGGAATCTTCGATATCTAAGGAGCAAGTTCGAAAGCGAAAGACTCGCTGCATGACTTGGAGGGCTCCGCGCAGTTGGCCGGCGCTGGTAAATGGGCCGAAAAGCTTTACTCCCTTCGAGCGTGGGTTGCGGGTGATCTCTACGCGGGGAAAGTCCTCGTGAGTAGTGATCATCAAATAAGGGAACGTCTTGTCGTCCTTGAGGTCTTTGTTGTGCCGGGGCTGGATGTCTTTGATCAGCCGGTTTTCCGTCAGCAGGGCGTCGACTTCGCTTTCGCACTCCATATAGTCGATATCGGCGATTTCGTGGATCCACTCAGCCGTGCGCAGTTCTTCTGCCGCTGTGGCTTGGAAATAACTCCCGGCGCGAGATCGCAAGTTTTTGGCTTTGCCGATGTAGATGACCACACCAGAAGCATCTTTCATCAGGTAGACGCCCGGCGATTGGGGAAATTCGCGAACTTTTTCGGCGGAGCGACGGAATCCTAGATTCCCATCGAGCAGTGCAGCGATGCGGCGGGAGAAGCCCTTCTTGTCCGATTTTTTGGCAGATTTTTTGGCCGGTTTGCTATCAGGATTGTCATTTGGCTCGTTTTCTGGCGGGTTTCCAGCGGCTTGAGCGTCCGAAATTGGCTCGGACTGGCTCCCGTCGTTTTCTTCGGTCACTACCCCCTCCTTTTGGTGGTTTTTCAATAGGTTCCATCGTTGGCAATCGTTTTGCCCCTTGTCGAACTTCCCTCGTGTCCGGTAAGTTGGAGCGACACGTCCGCCTCCTTCACCTTCCGCTAGTTTTATGAGCCAACCTGGTTCACGATTTGAACAGACACATCGGTTGTATCGAAGCATCCGCCCGAGCATTCTACCTTCGTTGTTGCAATGTGACTTTGCCAATTTGCAGCGAGAGGTAGAGCGGCTTGAGGAAGCTGGGGTAGAGGCATTGCATTTGGACGTGATGGATGGGTGTTTCGTCCCGAATCTCTCTTATGGTATGCCGGTTGTCGAGTCCTTGAGGCGAGTGACATCGTTGAGGCTTGATGTTCACTTGATGATTACCGATCCGGGGAAGTACGCGAAGTCTTTTGTGGATGCAGGGGCTGATTCGGTAACTTTTCACATCGAGGCGGTTCCTGAACCGGTGGAGTTGCTGAGTCGATTCCGGTCGCTTGGGGTATTGGCAGGATTGGCGATAAATCCAAGTACACCGATGGAACGGCTTTTGCCGTTTGTCCCGGAGTGCGATTTGGTGTTGGTGATGAGTGTTGCTGCTGGGTTTGGTGGGCAGAAGTTTGACCCGGTGGCTTTGGAGCGATTGCGTTATTTGCGGCAGACCTTTGGTACAGATTTGTTGTTAGAGGTCGATGGCGGGATCAATTTGAGCTCGATTACGCAAGTTACCCAATCGGGAGCTGACCTACTTGTGGTAGGTTCGGCGATATTCCGTGAGGCAGATTACTGCCAAGCGATGACGCGGCTGCGTTGCAATTGCAAACCTTACGTTCCGGTTGCATCTGACCAGGACCCTGCCGCGTAACCTTTCTGGAGTTTGAAGTGTATGAGTCAAGTTTTAGTGGTTCGTCCGGGTTCAACGGCCCTTGATGAACAGGAGAGGATAAAGGGTTGTTTAGACATCCCGTTATCTGAATCGGGCAAGCAGCAAGTGTTGCGAGCGATCGACGAGTTTGCAGACGTTGAGTTGAAGATGATTTACTGTGCACCGTGCGAGTCGGCTCAAGCCACGGCGCAAATGATTGCCGAGAAGAGGCAGTGCAAGTGGAAGGTTTGCGACTTTTTTCGCAACATCGACCATGGGCTTTGGCAAGGGCGTTGCATCGAAGAGATTCGTCGCCAGCAGCCGAAGCTTTACAAGCAGATCCAAGACAATCCCAGTTCTTTTTCACCTCCGGGTGGGGAGAGTTTAGCTGACGCGCAGCAGCGCGTTGCGAAGCAGGTCATGAAGTTGCAGCGCAAGCATGCGAATGAGACCATTGCCATCGTGATTTCAGAGCCATTGGCTACACTGGTTGCCACTCAGCTAAAATCGACGCAGATTATCGACCTATGGAAGTCGGAATGCGATAAAGGTTCCTGGGAGCTTATTCCAACGTAATTCAGTTCGGCGGCCCTTGGGTGGCAAACGGTCGTTCACCCCTGGTTCATAGCTGCCGGTTTCATCGATCCCAACCAACTAAATATTCCAATAAATAAACCCATGGCAACCGTCGAATCCAAGCCTTCGAGTGACAACTCTGCAGCACCCGAGACCAAAGCTCGAGGAATTCCTGAGGGTTTGTGGATACGCTGTCCGGGGTGTGGGGATTCGATCTACCGCAAGGAGCTCGAGAAGAACCTGAACGTTTGCCCGAAATGCCGGTATCACCATTATGTATCTGCTTGGGAGCGGATCGGACAATTGCTCGATGACGGGACATTTGAAGTTCAGGACGAGCATGTCTTGCCGACGGACCCATTGTGTTTTGCGGATAAGAAATCGTATGCCGAGCGGTTGAAGTCTGAACAGAAGCGGACGGGTTTAACCGATGCGGCCCTTTGCGGGACGGGGATGATTCGAGCGCGTCGTGTGGCGATTGCAGTCACCGACTCAGCGTTCATTATGGGGAGTATGGGATCGGTTGTTGGCGAGCGACTGACGCGGCTTATCGAGCGAGCCACTGAGCATCAGCTACCTTTGATCATCGTCAGCGGTTCCGGTGGTGGAGCGAGAATGCACGAAGGGATTCTTTCGCTGATGCAGATGGCGAAAGTCTCGGCTGCGTTGGCTCGTTACCATTCCAATGGTGGGTTGTTCATCAGCGTTCTTACCAATCCGACGATGGGTGGAGTGGCGGCTAGCTTTGCAAGTTTAGGAGACTTGGTGTTTGCTGAGCCGAAGGCGTTGATCGGTTTTGCTGGACCTCGAACGATCAAAGCGACGATTAAAATCGAATTGCCTGAAGGTTTTCAGACGAGCGAATTTTTATTGGCGCACGGTTACATCGACCGAATCGTCGAGCGTTTTCGGCTGAAAACTGAGATAGCTGCGGCGATCGATTACTGCGGCAAGCAATAAACAATCGGCTTGTAGATGGCTTAGGTCCAAGCCGGTTCAGGCGAATCATTCAAAGAAAAACAGACGGGGAATATCCATGAGTCATGCATCTAACCATTCCTCGATAAAGTCGCTTGATCCAAAAAGCGGCGTTGATGTCGGCAATAAGCCGTTGCCATTTGCGCCGTATCGGGAGCTGAGTAACGAAACGCTTCGTGAACGGATTACGGCAGCGAAGAAAACGCTTGGGCCGAGCCTGCTGATTCTTGGACATCATTATCAGCAAGATGAAGTGATTGAGCATGCGGATTTGACGGGTGACTCGTATCAGTTGAGCAAGTTAGCGGCGGAGAGTCCTGATTGCCGTTACATCGTATTTTGCGGTGTGCACTTCATGGCCGAGACAGCCGATATTCTGGCTAATCGTCCAGACAAGCTTCAATCGCGCGATGGCCAGCGGGTGAAAGTTGTCTTGCCCGATATGGCTGCTGGGTGTTCGATGGCTGATATGGCTGCGATTCGTCAAGTCGAGTCGGCTTGGGAGCAACTTTCCGAAGTGATCGATACTTCGGAGTTGACGCCGGTGACTTACATCAACAGTGCAGCGAGTTTGAAGTCATTTTGCGGTAAGCATGGTGGAATTGTTTGCACGAGCAGCAATGCCAAAGCTGTTTTGGAGTGGTCGTTCGCACAGCGCAAGCGGGTGTTCTTTTTCCCTGATCAGCACCTTGGTCGCAACACGTCACTGAAGATGGGTATCACCAATTCATTGATGCCTGTTTGGGATCCACATGAGGAAGAATTAGGTGGAAACACCGCGAAGAGTATCGAGGAATCGAAGGTAATTCTTTGGAAGGGGCACTGTTCGGTACACCAGATGTTTCAAGCTGCGCATGTGCAGCAGTTTCGCGAGAAGATTCCTGGCATTCAAATTTTGGTTCATCCGGAATGTCCTCAAGAGGTCAACGACATTGCAGATATATCCGGTTCGACAAGCAAAATTATTGAGACCGTGAAAAAGGCTCCTGCGGGAACCAAATGGGCCATTGGCACCGAACTACACTTGGTCAACAGGCTCAAGCAGCAGCATCCGGAGCAAGAGATACATTTTCTCTCACCGCTGGTTTGTATGTGCGCGACGATGTATCGAATCGACTTGGCACATTTGTGCTGGAGCTTGGAAAACATTGTTCGCGGGACGATTGAGAACACCATTACCGTCAAAGAAGATGTTGCTCGGTGGAGTTTAATCGCTCTCGAACGAATGCTTGCAGTCCGATGATCTGAAAGCAGAAACAGTCCTTTCGAAATCCTAATTTCAAGACCGACTACGGCTCGGTAACCCCAACGATAGCTCCCCCAAAAAATGAAACTGCCATTAGTCCTTGCCTTCACTGCCATGACCGCCTTCTTCTGGGGGATCTACGGAATTGTCTTACACCGTGGAACTTCGCTGATGGAACTCAAGGAGGAAACGTTTCAGGGGGAAATCGGCGTTTCACTGCGAGCATTCGTAGGAGTTGGGCTCGCTTATTTTCTTATTGCAGTGTTGGTTCCGGTAGCATTGCTCAATCGCAAGCGTGAGACGGGGTACTGGTCTGTGAGTGGGACGATGATGTCTCTGTTTGCGGGTGCGGTAGGAGCTTTAGGGGCGTTGGGAGTAACGTTAGCATTGTCGTTCAAAGCTCAAGCGATTTATGTCATGCCGTTGGTCTTTGGCGGAGCGCCTGTGATCAATACGTTGTTGACGTCTTATTTGAATAAGTCATTCAAACAGATCAAGCCGATGTTTCTGATCGGTATGTTGATGGTTGCTTTGGGGATGATCGGAGTGTTCATCAACAAACCGCAATCGCCCAAAGGGGATGCGACAGATCCGATCAATTGGATCGCGGTAGGATTGTCGATTGCGATGGCTATTTTGTGCTGGGGTTCTTACGGGCCGTTCCTGCATTTAGGCCAATCCAAGATGGGTGGTTCTCGATTGCGTCCATTTTGTTGTGTCGGGATCGCTTATTTCGTGATTGCAGTCATGATTCCGATCGTGGCTTTGGAGTCGATGCACTCCGGTAGTGGGTATACCGCGCAAGGGATGATGTGGTCTGTGTTGGCCGGTACAGCCGGTGCGATGGGAGCCCTGGGGATCATTTTGGCTTTTACTTTCGGCGGAAAACCGATTTTCGTCATGCCTTTGGTTTTTGGATTTGCACCGGTGATCAACACCATTACGAGCATCATTGAGAAGGGTAAGTTCGAGAGTCTCAATGGAATGTTTGCCGTCTCGTTGTTGTTAGGAATATCGGGTGCGGTCACCGTCTTGCTCAATGCGCCGAAATCGGCTCCGCACGGCAAACCGGTGGAACCGAAGAAGCCAGCGGCTGATCCGGCTATCGCTCCGAATGCTGCATCCGGGGCCGCTGGTTCGTTCGGGAGTGCTGCTTCAACGGCGAGTGGGCAGGGGGATTTCAGCAGTCCTCAAGAATCTGTGAAGCGACCGTCTGGGGAGTAGCTTCGTCCTATCTCTCTGGGGCGATTCGTCGCGATCAGGAGCGATATCGATAGAGGAATGGTAGCGCACTCTTGTTCAAAGGGGGCTATACTATTGCGGATCCTTCGAGGTTAAGCCTCTTGGGTTACAGCTCACCTAGATTCCGATTTGGAATGCAAGCTGGGCAGCATTTCAACGCAAATAGAATTCCATCTCATATCACTCGTTGAGCGAAAGCGAATCGTATGGCGACACAGCATAGAGGGACGACATTGCGAAACGTCTCCCGTAGGGACTTTCTTGGAACAACGACGTCAGCAGCAGCCCTGGGTGTTGCCTTTGGCCGAACCGCTCTTGGTGAGGCACTTGCGGGGCAAGAGGCATCGAAGAAGGTTGGGGTGGCGGTTGTAGGGCTAGGGGCAATTGGGTTCGGATCGGTGATCCCTGCAATTGCGAGTTCGCAGCGATGCGAGTTGGTTGGTGTAGTCAGTGGTACGGTGAGCAAGGCTAGGAGTGCTGCTGCTGCGGCAGGGCTCGCGGACGACTCCATTTACGGTTACGAAGACTTCGATCGGATTGCGGCGGATTCGAGAATCGACGTGTTGTACGTCGCGGTACCGACAGGCAAGCACTTGGAGATTGTGACTCGCGCGGCGCGTGCTGGAAAGCATGTTGTGGTGGAGAGTCCGATGGCTTGTAATTCGAATGAAGCTCTTGCGATGCAGGAGGTTTGTTCTCGTTTTGGAACACAGCTAGCCATCGCTGATCGCTCGGCGGCTCGATTTGGACTCGATGACTGGGATGCTGCGAGAGCTTTGGTTAAAGATGGTTCGGTTCGCAAAATCGCAACGGTGATTGGCCAGCAGATTCAGCCTCAAGGCGATTGGAGAGTCGATCCAAACCTTTCAGGTGGTGGAGCGTTGATAGGGTTAGGTTGTGAGGCGTTGCGCAGTATTCGTGCGATGTGCCCCGAGCAACCGGTATCGATTGTGGCTCAAGAAACCAAGGTGCATTCCGAGCGATTTGCGCAAGTCGATGAGTCAGTGACTTGGACGATGACATTCGAGTCTGGCGTTGAGGCTCATGGAGCGGTCACGTATCGTCCGCAGCAAGCAACGGCGTTGCAAGTTCTAGGTGGTCAATCAGGATTCGATCATCGATGGAGAGAGGTAAATGATTTGACCGCTGCGGATGTTGCAACTGGAGCGACGGCAGGGGCAGCGAGCGAAAGGGCCTTTGTTCGAACCCTTGACGTTTTTGCAGATTGGATCTGCGATCGGCATCGCGGTTTGGATACACCTGCTGGCATTATGACTGCGGAAGAAGGGGTTCAAGAGTTGCGAATGGTAGAAGCAATTTATCGTTCGATTTCTCAAGGGAGTGAGGTTTCCTGGATTCGGCATTCATGAGTAACGAATCGAAGTCGGCTTTTCCTGAAGGCCCGAATGATTCGACTTTAGGCTCTTTATCGCCTAGCGAAAAACGGACGAAGGAAACACCGGAAACCGAAGTTCAGCTTTATCCGACGGTCGCTTATCCGATTGAGGGTGGAGCGTTTTGGCGTGTGCTCGTTCAAGGGCGACTTTGTCACAATGCCCCCCCATCGTTGACCAAGCGACTGTTGCTGAAAGGTTTCATTCGCGCTTTGGATCTGGATGAAGCGACGGTCAAGAGCGAGATTTTTAACGAGCGCATGCACGGTTTTCTAGTCACGCCTATTGCTCGTGGGCGGATACAGATATCGCTCGGCGGTCAAACGTATGTGTTGCCCAGAAAGTCCAAGTCGAGTGGATTATTTCAGTGCAAGCTCGATTTGCCGAAGCGGCAATTAGAGCGATTTCGAAGATTAGGTGCGGCCTCGGTTACTTCGTCGAATCGGATTGAGTGTACGATCCGTTGGACAGATTCTGTTACCACTGCAACGAGTCCGGTTTTTCTCGCAGATGACACGGGAATAAGTGTCATCAGCGATATCGACGATACGATTAAGCTCACCGACGTGTGTAGTCGCAGGAAGATGCTTAAGCGAACATTTGCTGACCCGTTCGAAGCGATAGAAGGAATGGCTGGTGTTTACCAGCAGTGGGCTCAGAACGGAGCGTTATTCCATTACGTCAGCAGTAGTCCTTGGCAAATCTACGATTCCCTTCAGGAGTTCATCGACTCTTCGGGTTTTCCAAGTGGCAGTATGCATTTGAAGTGGTTTCGTTTGAGGGATGAATTGTTCAAGCGATGGCAGATTATTCGGCGCAAAAGCAAATTTGGGGTCATCAGCAATTTAGTCAAGCGGATGCCCAATCGGCACTTTGTGTTGGTCGGAGACAGCGGGGAGAAAGATCCCGAGATGTATGCAAAGATCGCGGCGAAGTACCCTCGTCAAATTGTTCGAATCTGCATTCGGCAGATCGAAGCGAATCCGATCGATACGACTCGCTTGAACAAAATCTATAAGCGCTACGGGATGGTTGTGCCGATGCAGATTTACTCGCATGCTAAACAATTGGGTTCAAACCCGGCTTAATTGTTTGTTCTTGGTACGCGATAAACTGGACTTAGGGATGTTGATTGCTCAGGAGAAATGCTTTGTTGGTTAACCGGTATCTTTTGCGCGGCGGGAAATTTGCAAGCACGATAGGTGCGTTGATGTTATGCGCGTCAGGGTGTGCACCTTCCGGTGATGATACGCGTGTGCAGGGAGCGAAAGCGACCGTGATGGGCGGAGCGAAAGCGATTGAGGTAGGTGGAGCGAAAGCGACTGGGAAGGGCGGAGCAAAAGCGACCGAAGCTAACGCCAATACGACCGGTGCAAAAACACTAGACGTCAAAGATTTGTTGGTTCTTGTAGACAAGACCTTAGAGTTCAACCGCGATTCTCGTTTGCTTTCCGTAGAACGCAATGCTGCGTGGCAAGTCGCGCATGGTGCGGTGGCTTATGGTGAAGATTTGAAATTGGTGGTAGGGGATCAGACGCTCGATGCGTTGGATTATCTTTTCAGCGGTGGAGAGATGCGTGGTTGGGAACTGACCGCCGGGGATACCTTGCCTTCGACGGGTCGCCCAAGTGTTAATGCTTATGTCGAGGCGGGGAGTTATGTTGGTCAGGGGCACGTCGATCAGTTTTTGGGTTATCTATCCCAGACCGGGTTGCCGCGAACAACGCAGGTGAAGGTAGGTGATCAGTCTGTGACGATTGAGGATTGGGCTAGGACGGCTCAGTATCAAGTGCCGAACAATCCTTACCGCGAATACAGTTGGACTTTGATTGCGTTGACGAACTACTTTCCCGACGAAGTGACATGGAAGGGAGCGGACGGGAAGGATTGGACATTGGAACCGATCGTCGAGTTCGAAGCAAAACAGGACATCGGTAATAGTCCATGCGGTGGCATGCATCGCTTGATGGGTTTAGCGCACAGTGTGCGATATTGGAAGAAGCGAGGAGAAGGGTTTCGCGGTGGCTGGGCGCTTGCACAAAGCACCGTGCAAGATGCGATAGCAACGTGTCGCAAGTTCCAGAATAGCGATGGAACATTTTCCGCAAATTATACCGTGCGACCGGGCACTAGTTCGGATTTGAGCACGCGGATTGGAACCACAGGGCATACTCTAGAGTTTTTAGCTTATGCACTGGAGCCTAAGGAGCTTCAAGAAGAGTGGGTAGGTCGTTCAGTGCGCAGGCTTTGTGAATTGCTTGACGTGGCGTCAGAAGTGGAACTTGAATGCGGTGGGTTGTATCATGGATTGGCCGGATTGCGGATATACCGCGAGAGGGTTTCTGAATCGCTAGCAGGTGGTGGTTAGCAATAGGTTCGTCGAGAGTAGTTTCGGACCGCAATGGGAAGGATTGGGTATAGAGTTTGGCAGGATTCGAGTGGGTCGTTGTGGGGGTGATGGTTATCATCAACGCGCTCTTCGCCGCTTATGAGATCGCGTTGGCGAGCGTGACTTTGGCTCGATTGCAGTCGTTGCATGAATCTGGCCGATGGGGAGCTTCGGCAGCGATGCTGATGAAGGATGGGATAGAGAAAAGCTTGGCGGTCGTCCAATTAGGGATCACGGTCGTGGGTTTGGTTGCGGGAGCTACGGGTGGTGCGGTTGCCTCTGAGGATCTCTCTCCGATGCTCGTCTCGTATGGTTTGAATGAGCGGTTTGCCGACGGAGTTGCGATCGCTTTGTTCGTCGCGCCACTTACGATTGCGACGATTGTCGTTGGGGAGTTAGTCCCTAAGCTGTTTGCTCTACGCAACAAAGAGTGGGTCTGTTTAACTTTATCCCCAGCGATGTTTTGGTTCTCGCGAGCGACTTGGCCGTTGGTATGGTTCCTTGAAAAATCGGCTTCGACGATCATGGAATTGTCGGAGAGGCTGTGGAGTCCTAGTCAAACGGCAGAGTCTCGCACAGAAGCATTAGAGCTCCAGGAGTTGAGAGCGATTGCGTCACTTGCTCGAACGTCGAGTTTGATAGGATCTCGCGAAGAGAACATTATTTTAGGTGCAGCGAGACTTGCGAGCAGAACGCTTCAAGAGATCGCATTACCTGCATCGCAGATTCACATGTTGTCATTGAATAGTACTTTGTCCCAGTGCTTGATCGATGCTCACATGGACATGCATACGCGCTTTCCGGTTGCGGAAAATAAGGATGATCCGCAGACGATATGTGGATATGTGACTTTCAAAGACATCGTCTCTGTGTTGCGGATCAATCCAACGGAGCCGACGATACAGGGGATATTGCGAGCTATACCGAAATTGGATCAGTCCATGCCGATATCCGCTGCGCTTGAGAGACTATTGCGCGAGCATACTCATATCGCACTTGTGATTGATGCGAAGGGCAAGCATTCGGGTTTGGTTACACTCGAAGATATCGTAGAGGAGTTATTGGGAGATATTCAGGATGAGTATGATTTGTTACCGATCCATGTGGTGAGATCTGGGGCGGGATGGTTAGTCGGTGGAGGGATTTCGCTGCAAAGGCTCAAGGAGCTTACGGGGATTGAGTTGGAGTTGGAGGAAACGGCGAGCGTTGGTAGCAATTTAAACTCGTGGGTCACCGAGCGATTGGGGCATCTTCCAAGTGGTGGGGATGTGGTAGTCCAGAATGGAATGCGGCTTTTGGTTCGCAAAGTCCGGCGTCAGCGGGTCCTCGAAGCTTTAATTACTTGAGTTGTCTAATTACTTGAGTTGATTGAAGAAGTCGTTTTGACCAGTGGTGAGATCCATCCAGCATCTGGGCTTTCGTCGGACTTTGGCAGGGTCGGTTTCTCAGGCAGGATGAATTCTGCTACAGCGCGAGCTCGAGTGGGTATTTGGGCGAAAACGGTTACTTCTTTTACGTTTCGGTTTCCGACAGGGAATTTTACGCTTCCGTTTCTTGCGACAAAAGCGGCGAGAGGGATTGAAACGGTTTTACCGGGAGGAATGCCGGCTGGTTCAGAAGCGTAGAACTGGTTGTGTTTACCGGCTTTATTCAAACCGATCGAAAGCTGTTTCCAAGGATCTTGCGTGGGATTCAGCACCGTGATGGTCGGTATCAGGCGCTTGTTGTTTGGGTCATTCGCATCATCGACCCACATTGCATCGATCCTTACCTTTGCCTCCAAGGAGGGTTCAGGGATGGGTTTGACCCAAAAGAAAAGGGCCAGAGCACAGCCGACGGGGATGAATATCGCGCCGAGAATGATCGCCGTAAGGGTTACTCGGTTAATTCGGATTCCTGGTTGCATAGTAAGCGAGCTCCGTCGATTCCTAAGGAGTACGATTCGGAGTACTATGGACAGCTAGCGGGAAATGTCAACTTGAAAACCCAAGAATACTCGTCCGTATCGTTCTAACGTTTTGTAGTCGAAAATCACAGGGACATACGTCTGTGCCAAGTCCATTATCCGAGCAACTTTTACAAATTCAGAACGATTATCGCCATCGTTTTTTGGTGCCCGGTATGAGTCTTGAAGGGTTGCTTAGGGAGAAAGAGTCGATCGAGGGTGTTGGCTCAGTCGCATCGGCGGGAGAGTCATCGGGGGGCGATCCAGGGACGAACGTTGCAGGAATTGATTCTGCGATCGAGCAAGTTGCGGCGATGGTGTCATCTCCGGTTTGTCCGATATTGGCGGTGGTCGGGATGCTAAATGCCGGCAAGAGTTCGCTGGTAGCGACATTTTTAAGTGGCAAGAGCGAAGGGGATCAGCGGGTTTTGATCGGTTCAGGGAATACCGAAGGGACTCATCGTTTTGTGTTATGGCTACCGGAGAGTTGGCGATCCAACGAAGTCATTTGGGGATACTTAACGCAGCGACTTACGCATGTCTTCGGGAGTGCTCCGGAAGATCTCTCCCGGGATGCCATGCAGGCATCTCGGCAGTACAACGATTTGTCAGTACGGGATGTGAAGGATGTAGATGGCAAGCTTGTTCGTCGACATGCCATTGAGATTCCGTTGGTTGCGACCGATGCGCAGTTGGATCGTCTTGGGATAGCGTTGATGGATTGTCCGGATGTGCAGACGGGATTGATGACAGGATGGGGTGGTGGTACGAGGCTCGATGAGTTATCGATGGCAGCTTCGCAGGAGCGATTCGCGGTTTTGGAGCGAGCCTCAGTCTTGTGCGGTGCGTTTGTCTTGGTGTTGCCTGCGAATGCGATGCACGATCAGATGGTAAGTCGATTGCTTAAGATGCTTGAAGTCCGCATGCCGCATGTGCAGCGGATCATGGCGGTCAATCGAGTGCCTCGCAAGTATGATGCGATCGAGATATCTGAGGAGATGCATCGCCTTTACGGTGGTTCGCAGCCGAGTCGCGTTTACATGGCGTATCACTTTCACGGTCCTGAGCGCAGAGAGCGACTCTCTGAGATCCCTGTGGAATTGCGTGAGATGCAGTTGCGAGGGGCGGAAGTCGAGTTACCTGCCTTTTTTAGGATCGACCAGCGACCCGTACCGCAACCACCTTCGTCGGTTCCCGAGGAGGCTTGGATGCTCAGGCTTGGAGGTCAATTGGAAGGAAATGTGCTTCTTGCCGACGCGATTGACTCGTCGGTTACCACGCTTAGGGTTCGCTTATGCAATGCGTTGCAGGTTGGGCGGGGGTGGGTTGAAAAGAGCAATGAGCGACTTGATGCGGCGCATCGAATTTTGGCGGACGCTTGTTTGGATTTTTCGGTGGACCCCGGCAGCCCGCTAGTTTCTGGCAGTACCGTGAGTTCTGGCAATACCGTGAGTTCTGGCAATACATTAGGGCCTAGCAGTTCAGGGCAGATGCCTCGGATACGACTTCAAGCATCCCGGCAGATTGTCGAGCAGATTGCCAATTCATTGGAGAAGACGGCTCCATGGTGGGCAAGGCCCGGGAGGTGGGTACAGCGGCTTGCGCAAGCCAGCAAAGAGTCGGTTGGATATGCCACTTCGTGGGTGAAGATGCCGAGTTGGATGATCGAGCGTGGGAACGCGGCAGGGGAGTGGATTCGTACAAGGTTTCAGCGGGGGGATGGGGGGAAGGTTGTCACAGCAGATGCTTTGGTCGAAGCGTTACGCAGGCGGGATCGAGAGGGATTGTTTGGATTGGATGAGGATGTACAAGTTCGGCAAAGGTTAAGGGTGGCTTGTCAGTGTGCGATCGATCGATTTCAGCAGGAGAGTGCCACGCAGTTGGATTCCGAGCAAGTTGATCGGCTTACGGAGCGATTATGGGAGCAGATGCCGGTGGGTAAACGCATACTCAGTGGAGTTGCTCCGGCGGGGATATTGTTTGCTCCGTTATTGGCGGTCATTATGCTTCCGCTTGATTTCGGAGGCTCATCGGTTTTGGTGTTTGCATCTTTGAAAGAGCTATTGTTTGCGGGAGCCGCAGGAGTGGGGCTAGTGTTAGCTAGTTCCGATGCGATGCCACAGATGGCTGAAAACGAATCGGCTTGGCAACAGTTGTTCGATTTGATCGCGGTTCTTACCGACGAACTGGGTTTTGATCGCCGAGTCGGAGAGGAATCCACGAGTTGGAAGTTTGGTGGAGTGGAGCGTAGGGTGGGTGAGAGTTCGATTGTGGCGAAGAGGCATGCTGGCGTGCAGTTTGCGGGGATACCTGCGAGTCGTCGCGCGATCGATGAGGTAGTCTTTGATGGGTTGCGATGCGACTTTGAAGGGTTGCAGCGCGATCAGAGCAGTAGAGGATAAATCGGATATGGACGAGCCATTTCAGTTGGTCGAACGGATCGAGAATGCATCGAGTGAGTTGCTCGGGTCGCATCCTGCGCGAGCACAGATTCGGCAGTGGTGTCAGGAGTATCGTGCGGCAGCAGAAGACATCTTGCACGACCGAGGAGTCTCCTTGCCTTGTATTGGAATCATCGGTGCGAAAGGGCAGGGAAAGACATGGGTTGCGCGACAATGCATCCTTGATCCAGCGATTTCGCAAATCCTACCCAGCGGTGTGCTTGCGAAAGAAGCGACTACGAAATTGCATTGGATTGGGCCGATTGCACCGGAAGTGATAGACGCACAGCGTGAGGTCTATGTCGCTTGTCCAAGTGGACGCATGTTGGATTTCAGGCAACCGTACATGCTTCTCGATACGCCGGGCTACACCGATGAAGATGCGGCTGCTGCGGCCATTGCCAAAGAAACACTTAGCTTAGCGCCCATTAAGCTATTGGTGGCGAGGCGAGATCAATTGCGAAGTGCGATCCACGTGCAGTTAGCTGCACTTACCGAAGGTTCCGTTTGCGTCCCAATTATTACCGCTGTTCCGGCGGGTGAGCGAGCTAGTGGAGCTCGGGAAGCGAACGATTGGGCAGAAAGCTTTAAGCAGGACCTTGCTTGGTATGCAGCAGCGTTGACTAGTAGCGCGCCTGGCACACGATTTCTCGAACCAATTGCTGTTGTTGATTTTGAAGCTACCGGGAATGAAGCGGGAGTTGGAGCGGACTTGCAAAGCATATTGCAAATGCGGTTAGCGAACGAGGATTTAAAGGTTGCTTCGGCGACGAAGAGTGTCCGCTTACAAGCAGCCACGGATCGGTTGAAACATCGCGTGGCAGAAGTCATCAGCAATCAGGTGCCCCAGTTGGCGATCGCCATCGATCGCCTTAGTGCCACGGCAGATGCGCTGCCGAGCCAAGCGATCGAGACGGTGTTAGGTTCCAAGCTGGTTTTGCGCAATGCGATTCGCGATCGAGTGCGAGGAGAGATCATCTCGGGGACGGGGTTGTTTTGGTTCCCGTACCGGACGTTGCTCGGGGTCTTGGGATTCACGCACGGGGCTTGGGATCGGTTGGTCCTCTCGATGACCGGTAGCTTGCCATCCATATTTGGAACCTTCGTTACATTAGCGAGGAATTTGACCAGTTCCAAGCAGGCGCATCAGGAGTTGCGAGACGGGATCAAAGATCAACTGACGCGGCAGGTTCAGGATCAGCTATTGCCGGCTCAGCATGAATTCTACCGAGCGATTGAAAGGATACGATCTAGCGACCGAGGGCGACATGCCACGAGGGATGCTCACAACGTCGAGACTCCATTGCGAATTCGGATGGGAGGAATCGATGCCTTGCAGTCGCAAGCCAGGGATGTGTTCGATCAAACACTCGATCGGCACAAGATTTCCAGGTGGGGGCTTCAGGCGATGGGGCTTGTCGCGTCCCTTGTTTTTTGGGGGTTGATGGCGGGTCCGATATTGGCGGTCTACAGGCAGTACTTTCTAGCATCGTGGCACGCTTGGAGTGCAGGAACGAAAGACTTAGCGGAATTTCCTAGTCCGAGCCCGACGATGATGATCACGGCGATTGGGATATCGGTATTTCCCGTTTTATTGATCGCCATGTTAGTGATGGGCTGGTTCCAGCGGGCTCGTCGCCTCGATGCCATTGCCGACGAAATTTACGCTCGAGAACTTCAAAAAGTAGAGGAACTCAAGCGGGACGGAACCATTCGCCTTTATTACGACGATCCGTTGCTTGAGAATGCTGAGTATTTAACCTCTCTGTAAAAGCTGCTTTTGAATTCCCGAGATGGGCTCCAGGGAATCATTTCGGTATTTACGCGGGGCTTGGGAGGTTTTTGTCGTCGAAATTCTTGTCCGTCCGTTCAAGAGCTAGGCGAAATTCGATACACTTAGGGTAGTTACCACTGGTTGGCTTTTCTGTTTAAGGAGTCTTGTCGTGGATCCTCTCGAGCACAATTCCCCGTTGGACGTTTCCGCAGCTTCAAACCGAACTTCTTTGAGTTGGTTTCGTTTTTCCAATCCTGAATTGCGTCGAGCATTTCGGTCAGGAGTTTTGGTCGGTGCGGGGGTGTTGGCAACGCTTGGCGGCGCTTTTTTAGCTGGCCGTTGGAGTGCGAAAAGTCCCACGGAAGCTTCCGCAGGCTCTATGAGTGTTCCGTTTTCGGGGACCCGGAACTCAGCATCTGAAATTTCCGCCGATCGGATTCATCCGGATTTCAAAGCCGAGTGGTTGCGTGCGACCGCAACGCATGGCGGATCGAATTTGGCTGTGTGCACAGCGAGTGCTGGCGAGGAGGCCGAAGGCTTTTTCGCTTTGGATTTCTTGACCGGAGATCTCAAGGGTTGGGTTTACTATCCGCGTATGGGTGGCTTCGGCGGATTGTTTGCGACGAATGTCATTCAGTATCTTGGACCTCCCGGAAAGAACCCCGAGTATCTTCTGGTCAGCGGTTCGACGCATTCTGCACCTTCGGGTGGGAATATGCGGGCTGCGAACTCATTGCTTTACGTTGTCGATGCTAAACTCGGTACATTTGTAGCCTTCACCATCCCTTGGAATCGATCGATGGAAAGCTCCGGTGTTCAGCAGATGAACACGTTGCTTCCTGTTGGCGGCGACATCATTCGTCCGATGGTCGGTCCTGGGCAGCGTAAAGCACCTGCGGTGGATCCAAATCAGAAGGCAAATCAGGATCCGAACAACCAGAACAATGCCAATCCAAACAATGCGAATCCGAATGGAAATGCAAACAATGGAAATGCGAATCGGGTAAACCAAAACCAGGCGAACCCGAATAACGCCGTTCCGAATAATGCCAATCCGAACAATGCGAACCAAAATCCGCAGAACAACAACTTGAACCGCCGACAACCATAGATTGTTCAATCCGATGCAGATCAGTGAATGGGTAAGTGGACGCGTCTTTCAATTCGTCCATGGAAATAACCTCGTATACAACACTTGTTGGGAAGATCCTCGATTAGACAGGCAAGCCCTTGAGCTGACCGCTCAAGACCGCTTGTTAGTGATTACTTCCGCCGGGTGCAACGCTTTAGACTATTTGTTAGCTGGGGTAGGGCATGTCTACGCAGTGGATATGAACCCTCGCCAGAATGCTTTGTTGGAGCTGAAAGCTTCCGCAATTCGCAACTTGGATTACGACCAGTTTTTCCAAATGTTCGGTCACGGGCACCTGCCTTCAGCCGAGTCGATTTACGCAGCAAAACTGCGGGGTTCGATCTCTACGCTGAGCCGCAAGTACTGGGATCGATGGATCAAGTTCTTCGATCACCCACGCAAGTCTTTTTACTTCCGCGGGACATCAGGTGCTTTTGCGCACATGATCGGGAGTTACGTCAACAAAGTGGCCAAGTGCCGCAAAGAGATCGTTGAACTTCTCGATGCTCCGACTTTGGAAGTACAGCGGGAGTTGTATCCGAAGCTCAAGGAAAAGATTTGGTCGAAGACATTGCAGTTTGCGATGAACCGGGACACGACGTTGAGTTTGTTAGGGGTGCCGAAAGCTCAGCGCAAGCAAATCGATGAGCAATATCCGGGTGGGATCGTCAAGTTTGTCGAAGATTCGATCGACGCTGTGTTTTCGAAATTACCTGTGCAAGACAACTATTTTTGGCGAGTGTATATCACTGGTTCCTACACCCCGAATTGCTGTCCTGAGTACCTGAAAGAGTCGAATTTTGAGAAGCTCCGCGATGGCCTTCTCGATCGGCTTACGGTGCAAACCGACTCGGTCGAAGGATTTTTAAGGAAGCACACTGGGCAGATTTCCAGGTTTGTCTTGCTCGATCACCAAGATTGGTTGAGCGATCATTATTTCCCACTACTGGAATCGGAGTGGCAAGCGATCTTGAACCGAGCTGCACCGAAGACGCGCATTCTTTGGCGTTCGGGTGGATTGAGAACAGATTTTCTCAACGATGTGACCGTCAAGTGTGGAGGTAAGTCTTGTTTGTTGCCTGAACTAATGACGTTCAAGCATGACTTGGCAAACCAACTCCATCAGCTTGACCGGGTTCATACCTACGGCAGTTTCTACATCGCCGACTTGGTCGAAGGTTTCAACAAATAATCGTCTCCGGACGGACAGAAAGGCTTGTTATGCATTTGCCCAAGGGTTTTCGTTTTGCTGGGGTGTCGGCGGGGATCAAAAGCAGAGCCGGAGCGAAAGACGTAGCGCTGATTGTTTCTGAGAAGCCTTGCACAGCGGCAGGGGTGTATACCACCAATCAGATAGTAGCGGCCCCCGTTGTGTTATCGCGATCACGCACGCCGAGCAATCGGCTGCGAGGAATTGTTGTTAACAGCGGAAATGCAAACGCTTGCACGGGTGTCCAAGGCGATCTCGATGCTGCGGAAATGACTCGTTTGGCCGCCGAAGGTTTGCAAGCAAGTATTTCAGGCGAGATGACCCCGGATGATTTTTTGGTGATGAGCACCGGGATCATCGGTCGGCAATTGCCGATGGAGAAAGTTCGAACCGGGATCGAGCGAGCCATCGGTGAGCTTGGAAGCAGCGAAGCTCATTTTTTGAACGCTTGCGATGGCATTATGACCACCGATGCGTTTCGTAAGATCGCTGATCGCACGGCTTGGTCGTCCCAAGGCAATCATGCTTTGGTTGGGATGTGCAAAGGGGCCGGCATGATTGGGCCGAAGATGGCCACGATGTTAGCCATCGTGGTAACCGATGCTCCCTTAGACCGCTTTCAAGCGCAGCGGATGTTGCAAGCTGCTGCGAATCGTTCGTTCAATTGCATCAGCGTCGAAGGGCACATGAGCACCAATGATTCGTTGGTGTTGTTAGCGACAAGCCCTACAGAGCAGACCCCTGCTTTAAGCGATGCGGACGCAGCAATTTTCGAAGCTGAGCTAACAGAGCTATGCATTGAGCTTGCAAAAAAGATTCCGGATGACGGTGAAGGTGCAACGCATTTGATCGAGATTCAAATTCGCGGAGCGAATACCGATGCGGACGCCGATGCGATAGCTCGGTCGATCGCATTGAGCAACTTGGTAAAGACAGCGATTACCGGCGGAGATCCAAACTGGGGACGCATTGTCTCGGCGGCGGGTTATGCGGGTGTTCCGATCCAGCCGAAACGAACGGCGCTGAAGATCAACGGCATTCCCCTGTTTGATGCAGGCGAACCTCTTCCCTTTGATGCGAAGACAGTCAGTGGTTCGATTCGCTCTCAAAAGTTAACGCTGATCGAGTTGCAAGTAGGACTCGGCCCAGGGACAGCGACCCACTGGACGACCGACTTGAACGCTGAGTATGTTCGATTCAACTCGGAATATACAACTTAGTGCTGCTGCGAATTTGCGAGGAATGCAAAGCATACTCAAGCTGGCTTTACCGGGCTTCGCCTTGCAAATCTCAGCGAATGGGTGTTTTGCTGGGTTGGCCAGCAATTTCACGCACAAACTCAGGGACTGCATAGCCGGAGATCTCTGAGCGAAGCTGCTCGATGATCGCCACACCCAGGCGTTCATCGGATTCAAAATGAGCAGTTCCTTCAACGCGGTCGAGTTGATGCAGGTAGTAAGGCTGCACTCCTTCGTTGACTAGTCGATTGCAAAGAGCGCGTTGGGTTTCGATCGAATCGTTGATACCTTTGAGCAACACCGCTTGGTTCAGCAATACAACACCGGACTTTCGCAAGGCGGTCAAAGCGTTGGATAAAGCAAGGTCGATTTCATTTGGGTGGTTGATATGCAGAACCATCCAGACTGGCTTGTGCAATTCTTTTACGGCTTGGAGAAAGCCATCGTCGATGCGACTTGGGATCATCACAGGAAAGCGTGTGTGGATTCTCAATCGCCGCACATGGGGAACTTGCTCGATCCGCTTGAGCAACTCGAAGAGTTTGTTGTTTCCTAGAGAAAGCGGATCTCCTCCAGAGAGGATGACTTCTTCCACTTCAGTATGATTTTGAATGTAGGACAGTGTCGCTTCCCAGTGAGCCATGGAACGTGGTGCTTCGTCGTAGGGGTAATGGCGACGAAAACAGTATCTGCAATTCACCGCGCAGAGCCCGGAGGCGATCAGCAGAGTTCTGCTTCGATATTTGTGAAGTAATCCTGGGGTCTTTGAAGCATTTGAGTCGCCGACAGCATCTTTGAGATAGCCGTATACAGTTGATCGTTCAGCCGCTTGTGGGAGTACTTGAAGCAACAGTGGATCTGTTGGATTTCCTTTTTCCATGCGAGCGACAAACTCGCGAGGGACGAGGAGTGGAAAGTCAGGGGAATGATCCAAGGGAGGAAGAGCATCGCGGGGGACTTCGACGCATTCCAAGAGTTCATCGATGGTCCGAATCGCGTGCTGTAGCGAGAGGGGCCAAGAATTAGATCCCATCAGCTACATCCGTTGCCTTGTCGACCGGTGAGTACTCATTGATCAAGAACAGCAAGGCTGCTACGCCGAATGGAATAAGGTAGTAGACGACACGGAAAAGAATCACTGCACAGAGGATAGCTCCCTTTGTATCGTCGTTCGGGCCTTCTAGAAACGTGAACAAGATCGCTTCTAGGATTCCATAGCCACCTGGGACGTGCGTTAAAACTGCCGCGATTTGCGCTGTCAGGTAAGCGATCAGCACCGTTGAGAAGTTGATTTTGTCTGGTCCGACGATGTCAGGGGGTAGCAGCATGTAAAGGGTTAGGGATGCGAGCAGAAAGTCGACGGCTGAGACCAGCAACTGCATTGCCGACAGACTGAACGGGGGGAGCGAGACCGACAGTCCCCGAATCGTGATCGGTTTACGAATCAGTGCGCAAGCCGTCAGATACCCTCCAACGCAGGCGAGGAAGACTAGACCTAACAACTCTTGGGTAAGCGATGCGCTACCCCATAGTTTCGACTCAAGCTTGAGCATCTCGACGACACTTTGAGGCAAGTGGATTGGCAGCGCGATAAAGGCGACGCCGGCTAATAGAAACAATCCGAGCCAGAAAGTAACCGAAAGAATGGATATCAGTGCGATGATCTCAAGGGTGCTAAAACCCCAGCGTGAATACATCCGATACCGCGCCAGGTTTCCACCGAAGAGCCAGCCGAGAACATTTCCCGAAGCATATCCGACAATAGCACCGGCCATCATGCGGCCCAAGGAGAGCTTCTTTTTCATGTGCCTGATAGCAATCCAGTCGTAACCGGTAAGGATCAGGTAATTCAGTGCGACGAGAAAAAGAGCAATTGCGATGTGGCTAGCGGGCAGACTCTCAAACCCACGCTGCACGTCCGCCCAAGTTACTCCCTTGAGCTTCTTCGACAAATACGAAAGGGCAAAGATCATCACCACAATGATTGCAGTGAACTTGAAGAAATCACCCAGGCGATTCAGTACGGACGTTGCCGGAGTACTCGCGTCCGCACCCACCGCTGAAGGGGTAAAGGGCGAGCGATCGGGTTCGGGTTGCGAATCGGGAGGCTTTGAAGAAGACATGGACTCTCAGGATGTGACTAGAAGTTTCCGGTCATAGTATAGCCGAGCGCGGGGGGTTCGCCGAGCCATTCTGTGGAATGAATTTCCCTACTAATTCAAGGGCGGAAATACTCGAACTTGTGTATTGATTGGGAAAAGGTCATTCCGCATGGGAAAATGGGAGGGCTGAGGGGTTTCTAGGAGTTCTTCTCGAAACTCCGATTCGCATGGCCAAGCTAACCGATAGTGGGAGAGGTGGGATGTTCGCTTTTCTCGACGGGGATACAGTTGTCATGACGCGATGGATCAGTAAACGCAATATTTTGTTGTTCGCTCCGGTTACCTTGGCATTCTCCTTTTGTACCAGCCTTACTGCTTTCGGGCAGTCGAGGAGTGAGATTGTAGTACCTGGTACCGGTGCCCATATGCAACAGGTCGGTGACGACTTCGAAGACGAGAACTGGGAGTTCATCCAGAACAATCCGAAGAGTACCGAGGACATCGATGAGAACCAACGGATGCCTTTGGGGAAATCTACAAACGGCCGTTGGTACGAAGGAGCAAAGCGTGGTCACCCAGACGTGGTTCAACGCGTAGCTACCCCACCGGGAGGAATTGAGGGAAGCGAGGGATCCTTGTTGATGAGATCGCTCAACACGGGCATTCCCAATCGTCCAAGCCATAAAATGCATCAGGACGATTTCATTTGCAACGTTCAGTATCGGCTCGGTGGAACTCTCAAGGTATCTCAGTCGCCGAACGTAACGACTCGTGTGTTTGTCCCACCTTTGGAAGAATGGGAAAAACGCAACGGCCCACATTTCGCATTCCGGGCTGCGGTGGAGACAACCATTACAGAAACCAAGACAAAGTTTTTGTTCAGCAGCAAGTCGGAGAAGGATGAAGTTTACTGGCCCGGTATGTTTATCCTTAGGGGGACGAAGCAAGTCGAAGGGAAGACTGTTCCTTATGCTTACTTCCGCGTCCGAGCTGATCGCAATGGGGGTGATTTTATGGGCCCAGAGCTACCAGTTACCGGCTGGTGGACTTTAGGGCTGTCCTTTACACCTGACGGCTTAGTGCATTACTTTGCTCGCCCTGGTGTTGAGGAATTGCGTCGCGAAGACTACATCGCCACTTCAATGCCATACGGTTACCGATGCGAAGAACTTAGATCGTTCTTCTACAATGTGGTTAACGGTGACAACGGTCGCGACTGGAGCACAAGCTGGATCGTAGATGATCCCAAGCTGTATGTGATCCAGAACACGAGAATGGCTAATCGCTAACTTATAAACGAAGAGTTACTTTTTGTAGGACTCTTCGAAAAGCTTTTGCTGAGCTGCCACAGCGCCAAGCTCAGCTTGAGTTTGCTGTAGCTTGGCCATCACAGCGTCGAGGGCTTGTTGCTGTGGTGCCATTTCTTTGGCCAAGTTGTTTTTAGCTTCTTGGGTGGCGGCCATCATAGCTTGCAGATCTGCGATTTGCTTTTCGATTTGTGCAATCGTTGCTTGAGTCTGATCCATTTTTGCTTTGACGGCAGCAAGGTTATTTTGCACCGGTTGAGCTTCGGTGTTTACTGCCGCAACAGACTGCTCAAGAGCCGTTTTCTTGGCTACGAGTTCCGCTCCGAGGCTTTGGAATCGTGCGAGTTCTTGTTCGAGAGCTGCGATTTGCGTTGCCGAGGCGTTGGCCGCCCCATTTGCTGCGTCTAGTTTGGCCTGAGCAGCTACAAGTTTCTCTGTGGACGCTTTCAGTTCGACATTGATTTCTTCGAGTCGTTTATCGCCGACGGTCTTTGCTGTATTGACTTCTGCAAGCTTGGTCATCGCGTCAGCGTATTCCTTGGCCTTCGCTGCATTTGCAGAAGCCAAGTCAGCCACCTCTTTTTCTTTGGCACCTTTTTCAGTGTTCAAAGCGGTGAGTTCATTGCTGAATTGAGTCAGTGCAGCGTTCTTGGCTTCGACAACCTTCGCGGCTTCAGCGATTTGGTTATCCAGCGCGGCAGGGTCCGGAACTTGACCTTCCTTTTGCTTCTGCAAGGCCGCTATTGCATCGTCGGCTTGCTTCTTTTCAGCGGTTGCTTGGTTGACCTGTGCGGTCTTGGCAACAATTCCTTCATTGGTCTTGGCCAGTTCAGCTTGTTTGGTAGTGATCTGTGTCGCATAGGTGTCGACGGCAGTCTTCAGTTGAGTAGAAGCAGCGGTCAGTTCATTGATTTGATTGACGTAGGTTGCGATCAGGTTTTGTTGATCTGTAACTGCTTTTTGGACTGCGGCGGTTTGGGTTTGTTGTTGTGTGAACTCCGCTGTTGCCGCTTGAGCTGCTGCAGCGAGCGGGCCATGTTTCTCGCGCTCGGCAGCGATCGACATTTCAATCGTTACGGGGTTTGCTGCAAGTCGTTTTTCGTCAGCTGGATTTGCACGCAACCAGACTCTCACATTTCCAGCCCAATCTCCCGAAACAACGTGCTGAGAGTCTACCGTTATCGCGACTTCTTGACCGGCTTCTACCAACGGGGGCATCTCACCGGCTGCGTTTCCACCTGCATCCCAAACCTTTACTTTGTTATCTTTGCCGGTCGATACCATCACGCCATCATTGGCAATCGCAATCGCTGCGGCTCCGCCTGGGTGAGCATCCCAAGACTTGATCAACTTGCTCTCATTCATATCCCACATCTTGAGAGTACCGTCGAGTGACGCACTGACGACGGCACCTGAATCGGGTCTCCAAGCGATCGAACGAATCTCGTTCTTGTGACCTTGTAGATCAGCATACATCTTGCCTGTAGTTGCTTCCCAAATCACGAGCCCAGCTGCGCGATCGGCGGTGGCAAGAAGAAGACCATCGGGACTGAATCGAACGGCATAAATCCAATCCGTGTGCTTCTTTTGTTCCCAACGCAATTCTCCGGTGAGGGTGTCGTAGACACGAACCATCTTTTGTGGGCCAGCCAAAGCGATCAAGCGATTATCATCACTGATGTCTGCGGCCATGACGATGTCGAGTTCATCACCGACTTTGGCGATTCGATTGCCAGTAGTGATATCGCAGAGCACGGCAAAACCGTTAACGCTGTGTTTACCGCCACCGATGAGAATCAGTTTTCCATCGCGTGAGAAAGTGATCGACTGTGGTTCGCCTTCCGGAAACGGAAGGATCCCCATGAGTTGTCCTGTTTGGGAGTGGTACAAGGAGACTTGATTCTGCCCACCGACAGCGATCAAAGGTGACCACGGAGCTGCGCCGAGCGCGGAAATCGAGGATGCTTTTGGTGTAAACAGCGGGGTTTGCTTTAGGATTGTGGCGGGCATCGGTGGGGGTCCTTCAGGACGTCCAGCGGCTGCGACACTGATGGCGGCTGCATTTGCCATAGGTTTGCGAATTGCTGACCCACTGTTCTCCGGCATCCCTTGTTCGATCCAAGTCTTGAGCAGATCAAGCTTCGCTTGGGCAATCTTGTCCTGCATGGGAGGCATGACAGGTTGCTCTTTGTGGGCTGTCAACGCATAGAGACGCGAGGAATCCAAATCCCCTGCGATAAGGACTTCACCACTGCTTCCTCCAGCCATTGTGGACTGGTAGTTCTCGAGCGATAGACCACCCTTTTTGGCGTTGTTGTTGTGACACGAAGCGCAATGCTCACGAAAGATCGGTTTGATGTGATCTTCGTAAGTGATCTTTGCGGGCTCTTGAGCGCTGAGGCCACCGACCAGCAGTCCGCTTGCAAGAGTCAGTGAGGAGAGGACTCGGGGAGTTCGTGTTAATCGCATGATCGAGAACTACGGTTAGTGATTGAAAATGAATTCGCGACTGTTGAGTACCGCCCAAAAAGCATCATGCAATCCTTGGTCAGGATTTGCAGATTCGCTAATCAATTGCATAAGCCTAGCGCGTTCGGCATCGCTCGGCTTGCGGGACAAACAGCGTAGGTAAATCCGTTCGATGATCGCTTCTGGAGTCAGTCCTTCCTTCTTCCAGTTTT
>JBJONT010000333.1:0-6067 GCA_046051705.1 Planctomycetota bacterium
GGAATCGGCTTCGCAATTCCAATCGACTCGGCTCTGGAAGTCATGGCCGATCTGGTCGCTTCCTCCCGACGTGAACCCATCGAACACGGTCTCGACCTAGTCCGCACCTACGAAGCCGGTACGTCGAAACTCTCTCTCCGCTCCTCCAACGACGAACGCTCAGAGAACCGTGACTTGCAAGTCTGCGATGTTATCGAAAGTATCAACGGACTGCCCATCTCAAACCGACTCGAACTCGAACTCGCTCTCCTCGAACACCGCCCCGGTGAATCGGTCGAAATGGTCGTCGCCCGCGGTAACTCGAAATACCCCCTCGCACTCAAACTTCGCACCTCCGGAAACTCTCTCTCCGACTCGACAATCGCTAAACTCGTCTGGGATCAAATCGGTATCCGAGTTACACCCGTTCCCGCAAATGACGTCGCTAGTATTAACGAGGATTATCGAGGCGGGCTTCGCATTACCGAAATTCGTCCGGGCAGCCCAGCCGCTAAACAACGCTTGGTTCCCGGCGATATCATCGTCGGAATCATGGAATGGCAAACCGTCAGCCTGGAAAACCTCCAATGGATCCTTGCTAGCCCCCATTTCAAATCGGCTTCGCCCGCAAAATACTACGTGATTCGAAAACGACAACAATTGATGATCGCTCTGACCCCCGAACAAGCCAAAGTTCGATAGGGTCCAATCCACCGATTTACCAACTAGCAGGCATTTTTCATCGCGGTTTCCAGTTGCCAGCAACGGCTAGGATCGCTACACTTTGCCGACCTTCACTCAATTGCCCCGTGGTGTAATTGGCAACACAAGGGATTTTGGTTCCTTTATTCTAGGTTCGAGTCCTAGCGGGGTAGCTTCTTAGGTCGGCTTCTTGCCGGCCTTTTCTTTTTAGTCCTTCGGGGATTTTAGTAGCTGGTATTGAGTTGTTTCGGTTTTGCAGCGCTGTACTCGTGCTCAGTGAAACGGCACCCGTGCTAGTAATCGAAACTAGCCTTTAGTGGTTGCATCTTCGGTCAACACACGACCTACCTCTGAATGTAACTAAACTGTTCCCGTTCCCGTTATCCGAGCACACGCACGAGCACGATACTGGGCCCGAACCGCAATCATCTCGGCCACTATTTTGCCTCAATAGCTTTCTTTTTCAGTCTCTTCGTATGTGAACAGTATGCGGCTGTGAGGATTTTACGAATCGCGGGGCCCTACTGGATGTCCAAAGCGTCACTCAGACGGATATCGCAAGTCCCGGGACGTACCCATCGTGTATATTCCCTCGAAGGATCGATGCAACCTCCCTCTGCATAGATGCCTCGACCGTCCTGAATCCGCTGCATCTTGTCCATAACGGCTTGATACTGTTCCTGGGACTTTTCGGTTTGTCGCATGTGTTGCTGGACTCTCTGCTCGTCCATCCAATACACACCCTGCTGGTCTTGATATGTCGAATCACGCCAGTGGTAGATCTCAAGACACTTTAGCTCCAAGGTAAAAGTCTTGTCTCTTTTCCAAAAATCGGAAAAGAGTCCACTGCCGATGTAAAACAGCCAAGAGCCTTCAAAACCTAGCGCATTGGCCGAGTCTGGATCGGGGTTTTTGAACCATACGCGGTCACCCGGAACGTAATATTTTGCGGGAAGTGGATTCTCACGCGAACCGTATTCTTTCATGAATACTTCGTGGAACTCCCCCGATCGAATGGCTCTTCGCTCGGCTTGAGCTTGCAATTGCTGCATCAAAACTGGATTGACTCGCTGCGCTTCTTGGGCAATCCCTAACGCAACTACATATTCCGTTGCTCGATAACATGAAAACGAGTAAACGGTTCCATCGTCGCCAGGTTGGGTTGCGAGTCGCAATGCCTCGATCAAAGGCATCCCCGACTTGATGAGGAACCCTTTCTCCTCATCGTAGTGCCAGTACTCTTCGGGCCGCTCGGCACCATACGCATCGAATGACAAAAACGTCTTGGCCGCAGCTTTGGCAATATTGACCCGTATGCGAAAGGAGGACTCGAACTCCTCAAAGCTTGGATAATCGAAACCGATTGGGCAAGCGAGCATCGCAATCAAGGTTTCTTTTTCAAGCAGCATAGAATCGTCGGACCCAAAATGGCTCGACAGCAACTGCGAAAGATCGACGGTATTGAAGTTTGGTGTCCATCGCGCGAACGCTTGGTCGCTAAGACTCACCTGCAACGCGGCCGTTCTGTTCTTAACCTCGTTCGTGTCTGTGTCTGACACCGACGGGACGGTGCTTGCTACCGCAATGGAAGTCTCTGCGGTTTCGAAGCTAACGAAATCCAAGACGCCGAATACTTTTAGGTATTCGGCGACGACATTCTGAAGGTTCGCTGAAGTATTTGCGGAGGTTGCGATTCGAATTCCAATTGGACGAATCGGGCTTTGAGACAAAGCGGAGGGGGAAGGGTGGCTCATGGCGGGAGAGGGAGGATGGTCTGCCTCCTACAGGATTTTTCATCTGCTGTAGGAGGCGAAACGTCAGGAGGGGAGGAAAGTTCGGCGCAGGTGGGATTCCTTGAGGATAATCCTCTGCGCCGGGTTTTCCAACCGGTAGAACGCTCAGTGGATCAAGAATCTGCAGCGGCTTCGCTGGCCTCTTCAGGGGTCGCAGGGCCTTCGGGGCCGGTATAACCACCTGCGGCAACGATAGCGTCGCGGATTTCTTGGGCTACTTCTTTGTTTTCCATGAGGTAGTTACGTGCTTTTTCTTTACCTTGGCCAATGTAGGTTTCGCCGTATTTGATCCAAGCGCCGCTCTTGCTGATGATCTTGTGGGCGATTCCCATATCGATCAAGTCACCTTCGTAGCTGATTCCATTGGTGTGCATCATGTCGAATTCAGCGACGCGGAACGGTGGGGCAACTTTGTTTTTGACGATTTTCGTCTTTACGCGTTGCCCGACGACTTCTTCGCCATCTTTGAGTTGTCCGATACGTCGCACATCGACGCGAACGCTTGCGTAGAATTTCAGGGCGCGACCACCGGGAGTTGTTTCCGGACTACCGTAGCTCATACCACCGATTTTCTCGCGGATTTGGTTAATGAAGATCACCGCAGTTTTGCTTTTGGCAATTGCACCGGTAAGTTTCCGCATGGACTGGCTCATCAAACGGGCTTGGAGTCCGACGTGCGAATCCCCGATCTCGCCTTCGAGTTCTTGGCGCGGGACGAGGGCAGCGACCGAGTCGATGACGATGACGTCGACGGCGTTGCTTTTCACGAGCATTTCGGTGATCTGCATCGCTTCTTCACCGCTGCTAGGTTGGCTGACGAGCAGGGTATCGAGTTGGACACCGAGTTTCTTTCCCCAGCTAGGATCGAAAGCGTGTTCGGCGTCGATGATTGAGGCGATGCCGCCAGCTTTTTGTGCTTCGGCGCACACGTGCAGGGCGATGGTGGTCTTACCGCTGGATTCTGGTCCGAAAACTTCGATGATTCTACCGCGAGGCAGGCCGATACCACCGAGAGCCAAGTCGAGGGAGAGGGAGCCGGTGCTGATCCCTTCAATTTTCAATTGGGCTTCGCCACCCAAAGGCATGATGGAGCCTTCGCCGAAGGCTTTTTCGATTTGCTGAAGGGTTGATTTAAGGCTTGGCTCGCGTTTGAGGATACCTTCCAAGCCTGTGACTGGTTCGGTTGGAGCCCCTTTTTCTTTTTTCTTTGCTGCCGTGTTTTTGCCGGATGATCCCGCCATGGTTTATTCTCCCGAAATTCCTTAAGTCAAACACACAAGATTGGATCATGCTAACGCCAAGCGAGGTCGTCAACAACTGCATCAATGATCGCTTTGGGTAGTGACACCTTTGGTCACTAGGAATTGGGTTTCAGGAAAATATCCTAAAAAATCTTCGAAGTCCAAAGAGGTTGAAGGTCGGCGTTTTTCGCCAAGCGTAGCTTAAAGTTGGGGTGAGGGCGGCAAGGAGGATGTAACCGAGCATGGAGAGGAGTACGAGCACAACCGGTCCTCCTAGAAGATTGGCGTAGATGGTTCGAATATCGATCCATTCCCAGTATTTGCGGATTTCCAGGTCGGCTTTAGCGATCCGATTGGCTTGTTCGTTCACCAAAAATTCAACGATCCAAGATAACGCTACGCTACCCGGAAGAAGGAGCCAGCGTCTGGGTGTGCCACAAGCTAACCAACATGCGAGCATTACCGGAATAACGAATTGGCTTGCGATGGCCATGAATCGCAGCGCAATGAGTTTCAATTGTGTGGCTTCGAATCCGGATCGATCGATCGGTCCGAGGACGTTGGAGAAAGTCGCTGGGTCTCCCATCAGATTGGCGTACCAACGAGCGTGCAAGACGAGAAATTGGCAAGTCATCGCGACGCATACCATGACATACAGTAATCGTGAGATGGTCCAAAACGGTGGAAGTTTCTCTTGGGTGACGTTGCAGTTGTCTTGGATCAACTTGTTAGAGAACTCGATCCCCGTTACGAGGCTTGCGAGTTTCAGCATGAACCATCCGATTGCTAATGGATACAGGATATCAGCGAGATCAATCGTGATCAGGGTGCGAGATGATTGGATTGTAAGATCGATCATGAAGACTTGGGTAGCCGCCAAACATGCGATATACAGAAGTGCGCACAGCAGTGTTTTCCACTGTTGCGGTGCGATCAGTGCAGACCAAGCCAGTACGAGTTCGAAGTAAAAACTGGAAGCAAAAGCGACTAAATTAGGTGTTGCGCCGACGTTGCCCGCAACGACGAGCAACCAGCCGATAATCGCAACGAGCAATATCCAGCCGATTGGCTTCTTAGCTCGATGCGCTAGGCTGCTATGAAGCTCGTGGTTTGGCTGCAAATCGTCGTCTTGCATGGGTACACCTGAGTGATAAGCGGTTTCCCTTCACGAGTTTCGAACGCCATGCAACGATGTGACGCCGTGCTACGTTTACATCGTTACATCAATCCCAAGCTTGGTTCGAATCCGAACATGTGGTTTAGATTCTGGACAGCAGCGCCACTTGCACCTTTCACAAGGTTATCGATGGCGCTGATGAGGATGATGCGAGGTCCATTTTCGCGGACGGTGATATCGACGTAATTGGTTCGCGCGACAAACTTGGTCGCTGGCAAGTGGGAGACGATTCGCACGAATCCGTCGTGGGGGTAATAGCTGGTAAGGCATTCTCGGATTTGATTAGCCGAGACACCTGGCTTGGGGTGAACGTAGATGGTTGAGAGGATACCGCGTTCCATGGGTGTCAGGTGCGGAGTGAAGATGATTTCGGGTTCGACACCGCTGAAGCGTTTCACGATATCGACGATTTCAGGTTGGTGGCGGTGGTTTCCGACAGAGTAAGCCGAAATCGATTCGTTGACTTCGCAGTAAAGGTTTCCGAGTTTGGGAGTTCGACCCGCACCGCTGACACCGGACTTGCTATCGACGACGATATCTTTCGGGGAGATCAAACCTTCTTTAAGGAGTGGTGAGAGAGGCAGGATAGCCGAGGTTGGGTAGCATCCGGGGTTAGCTACAAGTTTTGCGGAGCGGAGTTCGGAGGGGAATAGTTCAGGTAGGCCGTAGGGAGTCGAGCCGAGACGCGATGGGTCCGGGTGAGCTTCGCCGTACCATTTTTGATAAAGTTCTGGGGTACTGAGTCTGTAGTCGGCAGACAGGTCGATCACTCGGCAACCGTTGGCGAGCAGTTCCATGATGATATGAGCAGAGGCACCGTGAGGCAGGCAGGTCATCGCAACATCGGAACGTTCGGCGATTTGTTTCGGGTTTAGGTCTTCAACCGGCAGTCGGATGCGTCGGACCAACGAAGGGTGCATATCAGAGAGCATGCTTCCGTCGGCTTGTCGGCTGGTAGCAGCGACGATTTCGACGTGTGGGTGACCGAGCAGCCATTCGATGGCTTCGAGGGCGGTATATCCGGAGGCACCGACGATGGCAACGCGAATCTTTGGTTGGGACATTGGAAAGCGTAGGGTATGGAGTGAATGAAGAAGTGGGATTACGGCTTAAGGGTTAATCGATCGGGTTGATGACGAGTCCAGAGGCGAGCTTCGGGTAAAAGTAGGTGCTTT
>JBJONT010000334.1:0-4586 GCA_046051705.1 Planctomycetota bacterium
CCTCAACTGCGGAACTATCCCTGTGAAGTACTTGCCCGAGCTGGTTCGCTAAAGTTCGCACTCGTCAAACGCCTGGGGACATTCTCAGCAATGCCCCTGGGCGTTGATATCTTCTGCTCGAGCTTGAACCTCAAAGGGATTATCCCAATAAGCATCCCCGCCTAGAGCTTTGACCCAAAGACTGCTTATTAAATACGCCGGTACGAACAATACTCCCCATCGCTCGTACTGACGCACATGGACAATCTCGTGCGTCCAAGTGCCATAGAATGCGGCTTCGTCAACCGCCAGTATCGTGTGCCCAAGAGTCATAGCAGCCGCCCCGCCGGGCACCATAGCGTGCTTCAACAATCGCTCAACCGCAGGTCCGACCACTCCAAAAGTCCCGCGATAACGCACCAACTTGCGTTCCCCCCGCCAAGGCACGGCTAAGAACGTCAATCCGATCAAGGTGTAAACAGCGGGCCAAGCGTAACGGAATCCCCTGAACATCACACCGGATATTCTCAACACCGATTTCCGGTTTCGAATGATTGCCATCGACCCCACCACGCGTCGATTAGGACCGTCGTTCCGAACTCTTGCTGAACCAACCAAGTCCCACAACCAAAAGGATAAAGGCTAAGAGCACGAAGCTCATCATCGAAAGATCCATTCGATCATGAAGCGAGGCAGGGAACCAACTGGCTGATTTCGCATCGAGCATCGAAACCAATTGCGGTTTGAAGTTCATGAACGAAATCAACACCGCCGCAATTGCCCCCCCGGCAATGTAACCGGAACTGAGCAACATCGCGGGGCTGGAATCCTCTTCTGCGGACTCAGACTTACGGTAGCGATCAATCACCCAACGAACCGCACCCCCAACGAAAATTGGTGTCGATGCAGCCAAGGGCAAGTACACTCCAACCGCAAATGGCAAACTTGCTACTCCGCTGAGCTCAAGCGTTACAGCAATCAACACCCCAATTAGCACTAAACTCCACGGCAAGCGTCGATCTAGGATTCCATCGATGATCAACTGCATGAGCACCGTCTTGGGCGCATCGAACTTGTTCTTCGTTACGTCATTACCAAAATCATCTTCCTTAAGTCGCCCGTTGATCGCAGGGTCGACCAAGTAGACCGGCGTACCATTCCCATCCAATAAGTATCGCCCCGGTGGTACTGACTTATCGACCTCGGCTCGCCCCAAGTTCAAAACAAAGTACTCACTCTTGTCCGTCGCATAAGGCCCGGTATGAACGGTATCCTTCGCCAACCCATCCGTCGGTAACCGGACTTGGGAATACTCTTTGACCGCATTCTTGCTGTACGTCGAGTTCGCTTCGTTCATCGCCAAAAGGACCAACCCGACAACCAAAGCGCTGGTCAGTGCTCCAATCAAAATCGCAATCTGCTGAGACCTTGGAGTCGCCCCCACCAAATGCCCTGTCTTCAAAGCTTGTGCAGTGCTCCCTCCGTTCGAAGAAGCGATGCAAACCACCCCTGCAATGGTCAAAGCTGTGAGCTTGATCTCTTTGTTGATCTCAACCAAACCAGAACTCCCGAGCAACAACAAGATCAAACAAGTCAGCAACAGAGTTGCAACCGTCATGCCTGAAATAGGGTTCGACGAAGAACCGATTTCACCCGTCAGACGCGAGGCTACCGTCACGAACAAAAACCCGAAGACAACGATCATCATCGCTGCGACAAATCCGGTGAATCCAAATCCGAGTCCAAGCTGGGGGACCATCATCAGCGCAAGCACCAGCAATAAACTTCCTGAAAACACCAATCCTAGCGGAAGATCAAGCTCGGTACGTTTGACTTGAACTCCGCTTCCGTTCGACTTGGCGGTCAAATCGCGAAAGCTCGTAAACATCGCCCCTAAGATCACCGGCATAGCTTTGAGCATGCTCAAAATCCCACCTGCCGCTACGGCTCCCGCACCAATGTAAAGGATGTAGTTGTTGCGGATCTGATCCTCGCCCATGTCTCGAATCAATTGCGTGCCCGGTGCAACCGGAGTCTCAAGCGAATCTCCGAAGTAGACGATCAAGGGGCTGATGACCAAATATGCCAACACGCCACCGGCGACCATGATGCTGGCGATCCTCGGACCAATGATGTATCCGACGCCGAGCAAGCTCGGTGAAAGCTCCATCGACAGCGATGCACCCTTTAAACCGATCACTTTATGAAGCGAGAGCTTTACGAAATCTCCCCAAAGATGAACCGCTTGCATCAGAAACTGATAAACAAACCCGATTCCGAATCCGGAGAAGACAAACGTCGCCGTCGAGCCACCCTTCTCACCGGCGATCAAAACTTCCGCACAAGCCCTTCCCTCGGGGAACGTGAGCTTATCGTGCTGCTGAACGATGAATGATTGACGCAAAGGGATCATTAGCAGGATCCCCAGCAAGCCGCCGAAGACGCTGATGGTCATCACCCTCACCACGTCGATATCGAATCCGAGCAGCAGAAGAGCGGGCATGATCAACCCGACAGCAAAAGCCAGTGACTCACCAGCCGAGCCGGTGGTCTGCACGATGTTGTTCTCAAGGATCGTCGTTTTACGAATTCCAGTGACCTTGCTGATCGCACGAAACAGCGTAATCGATAGAACCGCGACGGGGATCGACGCAGAGACGGTCAACCCGACCTTGAGCACCAAATACATCGACGAAGCACCAAAGATGATTCCCAACAAAGCCCCCATCACGATGGGGAACCAAGTCAGTTCCGGGATTCTTTGGTCATCTGAAATAAATGGCTTATGAACTTCATCTGTCATGGTTTATCCACGTTCGATTAGTCGATCCCGTGCATCATTCGTCTGATTCTCGGCGTGATCAACCAGATAAGTAACCCGGAAAGGATTGGAATAACGGTATAGATCAAGAAGAACGCGTTGAGGCCATAAGTCTCCGAGATCGGATCGATATAGCTACCGGTCAAACCGGCAAGATAATTAGCTACCGCAGTGGCGATAAACCAAATGCCAAACATCAATCCTACGAGCTTTAAAGGAGCGAGTTTACTAACGTAGGAAAGCCCCACAGGCGAGACGCACAGTTCGCCCACGGTATGAAAGAAGTACGCAAGAATAAGCCACCACATGCTAACCGTGGCCGATTTCGCTTCGCGGGGGATCCCCGAGCTTCCAAGGGCTAGCACACCGAAACCGATCCCAAGCAAAATCAATCCTAACCCGAACTTGACCGGTGCAGATGGGTTCGCTTTGCTCTCCCATACTTTGCTCAGTAATGGTGCCAAGGCAATGATGAAGAACGAATTGAGAATCCCAAACCATGAAGCGGGAACTTCTGTTTCATTCTCTTGGATTTTTAAAACCTTGGCGGTGTAAACGTTATCGAAAGCCTTCGCTTGTTCCGCGTCGAGCAGCTTCAGCTTGCCATTCCCACTCTTGTTCTCTCGGTCCAAAAGAAGGATGGAGTCACCTATGTTTAATGGAACGTCAGACTGGAACGTTCGTTCAATGGCTTTTGCTTCCACGGCATCGTTCGAATCAACCGTTGCAACATTCATCTCAATCAAATAGGCCTTCATGTTGAATTCTTTATTGAGCATCCACAGAGCGATTACCCAAATCAACACAAAGCTCAATGCGATCGAAAAATTCGACCACGGAATCTGCTTGTAGGTTGCGGCGATCAAACGAATCAACACGTAAGTGACGAGAATCAGAGGGATGATCGTCAAAAGGGTATTCGCCCAAAAGAAAGCAGTAGCGCTGCTGCCGCTCAACACGCGACCTGTGTAATCTTTGGCGAAAATAGTCATCGACCCGCCGGCTTGCTCAAAGGCCATCCAGAAGAAGATTGTAAAGAACGACAGGATGCCAATAACCACCAGTCGATCTCGAACAACATTCTCCGGTACAGATTGATCGCCACCGGTTGCACGAGCAGCCCCACTACCTCGGATACCACGCTTACCGACCTCACCGAAAATCGGTCGACCCAAAGCAAACATCACCAACCCGAGAGCCATGAAGATACCGGCAAGTCCAAATCCGTAGCTCCAGCCGACCTTCTCCCCGATGTATCCGCAGAACAGAATCCCAAGGAACGCTCCAGCATTGATACCCATGTAGAAGATCGTGTAAGCCCCGTCCTTCTTGTCTGTTGCGTTCGCGTAAAGCTGTCCCACAATCGAAGAAATGTTCGGCTTAAAGAATCCGTTGCCGACGATGAGCAAGCCCAAGCCTGTATAGAACCCAGTTGCATTCTCGACAGCCATCGATGCGTGGCCGAGAGTCATGAGCAATGCACCAAGCATGACGGCACCTTGATAGCCAAGAAAACTATCAGCGATGATCCCGCCGAGAATCGGTGTCAAATAAACCAGACCTGTGTAGGTCGCGTAGAGTTTCAACGCATCTTCTCGAGACCAACCCCAACCATTGTCGGCAACTTGGCTGACGAGAAACAAAACCAACAATGCCCTCATCCCATAATAACTAAACCGCTCCCACATCTCGGTGAAGAACAGCAGGAACAGACTCGGCTGATGACCGAAAATCTCGGCAGATTCAGGCTTGATGTTTTCCGCGTTGCTCATGACTTACTTTATCT
>JBJONT010000335.1:0-8497 GCA_046051705.1 Planctomycetota bacterium
GGCTGGAGATGCACCTGGTGTAGGAACTGGTGTAGGATCTAGTGGAGGATCTGCGGGAAATCCGGGATCGGCAGGTCTCGATGCGATTTCTCCTAGGGTTAATCTCAATGAGACCGCATTCTTTTTCCCGCAACTGATCACTGACGCGGATGGTCAAGTGACCTTGGAATTCACCATGCCCGAAGCGCTGACGAAATGGAAGTTTCTGGGGTTGGCGCATGACAAGCAACTCCGCAGCGGGGCGATGATTGATACGGTCGTGACGGCGAAGGACTTGATGATTCAGCCCAATCCACCCCGCTTCTTGCGCGAGGGGGATGTGATCGAGTTTTCCGCCAAGGTTTCCAATCAGTCGAATCAAGCCCAGCAAGGGACGGTAGCTTTACAACTATTCGATGCTTTCGACGATTCGAGTGTCGATGCAAGTTTTGAAAACACGAAGGTGCAGCAAACCTTTGAATTAAGAGAGAAGGAGTCCAAGACATTTTTGTGGCGAATTCGGGTGCCGGATGGAGCCAAGCCGATTATGTTCAGGGCGTTGGCAGCAACGGATAAGATCTCCGATGGGGAGCAAGCGATGTTGCCTGTTATTTCGAATAAGGTCTTGGTGAGAGAATCGATGCCTTTGCCAATGCGCGGCAGGGGCACCAAGGAATTTGAATTTCGAAAGCTCATTGATTCCGCTGATTCGCCGACCTTGCGAAGTCAAAAACTGACGCTTCAAATGACCTCGCAGCCAGCTTGGTACGCCGTTCTTGCGCTCCCTTACTTGATGGAGTACCCGTACGAATGCAGCGAGCAGACATTCAATCGAATGTTTGCGAACGTGTTAGTGCAACACATCGCCAATAGCGATCCGAAAATTACGAAGGTCTTCGAGAACTGGAGAACGCTTCAGCCCGCCGCCCTTGAGTCTCCATTGAGCAAGAACAAAGACATTCAATCGATCTTGCTTGAGGAAACACCGTGGGTTCGAGATGCTCAGCGTGAAACCCAAGCACGGCGTAATGTCGGGATTCTCTTCGATAACAATCGATTGCAAAATGAAACGCAATCTCAATGGACACGGCTTGCGGAGCTGCAACGGCCCAGCGGAATGTGGCCGTGGTTCTCAGGTGGACCGGACGACCAATACATCACGCTTTATATCACCACTGGATTTGGCCGATTGCGACAAATGGGAGTTAAGATTGATGAAAGGCTAGCGCTGAGATCCATTCAATCGCTCGATGTTTGGATGCATCGCATGGCCGAAAAAATCAACAGTACAGAGGCCAAAGACACAGCCGCGAGGAATCAACATATCTCTTCGAGCATTGCTTTGTATCTCTATGGCCGCAGCTTTTTCTTGAATGATTCGCGAGTACACGATAGTCATCACGCATCGTTGAGATTCTGGATCGAGCAAGCGAAGGAGCATTGGGTAAAGTTAGATCGGCAGTCGCAAGCCCACCTTGCGGTTGCACTCAAGCGGTTCGGGGATGATGCAACGGCTTCTGCAATCCTGACGAGTTTCCGCGAACGGAGCATCCTTGACGAAGAGCTCGGCATGTATTGGAAAGACCAGCAGAGTTCTTGGATGTGGTACAGAGCACCGATTGAAACACAGGCGATGGTCATAGAAGCGTTCGATGAAGTCGAGGGTGATCTGAAATCGGTTGAGGCTTGTAAGGTATGGCTATTGAAGCAAAAGCAGACACAGGATTGGACAACAACCAAAGCGACCGCAGATGCCGTCTATGCGTTGTTGCGCCGGGGGACCAAATTGCTTGCGTCGGATGCTTTGATCGAAGTCAAGTTAGCCGATAGGGTTATTGAGCCCGAGAAGGTCGAGGCAGGAACGGGTTTCTACGAGACGAAGTTCACCGGCAAAGAGATCGAACCGCAGATGGGAAAGGTCACAGTAACGAAACCCGATGAAGGGGTAAGCTGGGGGGGGCTTCATTGGGAATATCTCGAAGAGATTGGTAAAGTCACCAGCCATGTTGATACTCCGTTGAAGCTTGAGAAGCAATTGTTTCGACGCGTGTTAAGCGATGATGGCCCCAAGCTTGAAGCCATCGAAGTTTCGGATGAGCCAAACAAAGCTTTATTAGCAAAAGTTGGGGACGAGTTAGTATGCCGCGTGGTGCTCCGAGTCGATCGCGAGATGGATTATGTCCACTTGAAGGATTATCGAGGTAGCGGAACGGAGCCGATCAATGTGCTCAGTGGTTACAAGTTTCAGGATGGGATTTTTTACTACGAGAGTACGAGGGATACCGCAACGCATTTCTTCATCGATACATTGCGACGCGGGACTTATGTATTCGAGTATTCGGTGCGGGTTCAGCATGCCGGGGAATACCCGATGGGCTATGCAGCGATCGAATGCATGTACGCACCGGAGTTCAGAAGTCATTCGGCGGGAATTACCTTGCGGGTATCTGCCAAGTAGTGCGATAGCACCCCTGAATCGTGGTGCGGTCCTCCTGGGCCGCGAAGACGAGCGCAGCGAGGCGTCGAGTGCGGGTGGCTTTCACGTAGGGCGGTCCTCCTGGGCCGCCTAATCGAGCGCAGCGAGGCGTGAACTCGCGATACTTTCGCTCGCCACGCCTTCGAACCAAAGTCTCACGCAAAGACGCGAAGACGCAAAGAGAAAAGGGATGGGAGATCTTGGTAATATAACCGAGTAATGCGTTCCTGAATCGTGGTGCGGTCCTCCTGGGCCGCCTAATCGAGCGCAGCGAGGCGTGAACTCGCGCGGACTGCGGGCCGGGAGCCCCGCACTACGATAGAGCCCCGTACTACGATAGGGCCCCGCCCACGCCACGCTTGGCTAAAAGATTTGCGACTTACTTTGACTCCACCGGCTGAACGATGAGTTCGATTGGAAGCGTCGTTGGGTTCCCATCGACGTTTGCCCTCAGGTGGAACCAGCGTGTTTGCGGTGCGGCGATTGGCGCTGCGGTGATGAAGACTTCTCGGGTCGATTGCCCGTTCGGAATCAATAAGCCGTTGAGACCGATATTGTCGACGAAGCATCCGTGAGGCAGATTTCTGCCGCTATCATCACCACCAAAGGAGATGTCCCCTGCGAAAGAGATCTCGCTGCCGGCTTCGCCCCGTTCGATGAGCAGTTTGGCGGAGATGGTCTCACCGGGTTTGATTCGCAAGCTGGTCAATGGCGGTGCATCGTCGGGAGCGGACTTGTCGACGACTTTAAGTTTCATCGTTGGCTTTTCGTTGACTTTCACTTTGATTTTGGGGCTCGTCTCGCTCGTCCATTCTTGATCCCCAGCGATACTTTTCGCATGGAGTGTGACTTCGAATTCTTTGGGTAGATTCTCCAAACTGCCTGTAGTGGAACGGATTTGTCCAATGGCACGCAATTGATCCGCTTGGATCCGCAGCGGTTGAACAACGCTTAGTCCATCCGGAAGTCCATCGAAGGAAATTTCAATTTGCGAATTCAAGCCATCGAAGCGATCGGTGGCAATGACGAATTCGGTACCTACGTTGGGCCGAAGTGTGATTTCTGGAGTTTCGAGTTTGATGGAGAAACGTGGTTTGGGTGGAGCGATCGAAAGTTTGTATTGAAAGGTTTCAGCGGCAAGGCCTCGGGTGTCCCGGACTCGTACAAAGTACGTTGCGTCGGATGGGGCGGTAAAGAATATCACCGAGTCCTTTCCGGCTAGCCGTTGGGGGTCATCGTCATTGGCATAGTAGACAGGGAAGACAGGTTGACCATTTGCAATCGGTGCTTGGTCTTGTTTCAGTTCACGCACGATCCAAGCGGGCTCGTTCAGGGCGTGAGCAACTGGAGAAGTCCCGAAATAGGTGTATCGCGAACCGCTTCCGGGGTAGACCTTGTACCCGGAATCGGGGCCGCGAGGGTAGAGCCAAAGGCGTACGACTTCGCCACTAGCGTAGAGCAATTCATTCAGTTCCATATCTTCCCAACGATGCAATCGGAAATCATCGATGGTGGTTGAATCTTTTCCACGGAACGTGAAGTAGGATTCACGCACGGCTTGCAGGCGAGTTCGCAATATAGGAACGCCATGTTCATCGGTGATTTCCAAGTGGCTATCGAAGGGCGATTTGTCTCGCGACGCGATGGTTTCAATTTTCAAGGTCTCCCCTTGTTTCGCTGGGAAACTGTACCAGTCGCCACCGCGCACGCGGTCTTCCGGGAGAAAGACCCCTTCGACCAATGCTGGTAACGTAAGCCCTTGGACGTCGACTGTCGGTTTCGATGTGGTTCGAGAAACCGTTGTGGGATGGCCCTGATTCCCTGCGGGTGAAGAGAGTGTCGAGGTTGCTAATGAGGGTGAGTTGCCCGTCGTGGAAGAAGGGTCTGCAGATAGACTTGCAGGTAGTGCAAAAGAGTGGACTTGGCCATTGATCGTTGTCCATCGGATCTGCGCTTGGGTGGATGGAATCCAGGCCAAAGAAGTTGGCAGTTCGGTCGACTTCGGGAGGACTTCGATCAGTTCCCATTTCTGCGTATCCCAAATTTTCAATGTGTTGTCTTGGGCGGATGTACAAGCGAACCGGTGATCTGGGGAGAGTGCCAACAAATGGATGGTCGATTCGTGAGCAAAAACCGCATGCCGCATGGGGCTTACAGAAGGTTCACTCAGGGAGGGAAGGTGCCAGAGTCGGATGCGTCTATCTGCACCACAGGCGACGATTTCCAAAGTGCTCGATGGTTGCTTTGATGATTCCTGATTTGGTGTCTGTTTAGATTGGTTGAGCGAACTCGGAGCGTTCAGGATTCTTACGACATACTGTTCGGCTTCGCATTGCCCGAAGGTATCGAGTCGCAACCCCGAGTCGACTCGCCAGATTTTAATAGTCTCATCTGCGCTGGCGCTTGCGAGGATTTCGCCAGAGGGGTCGAAGTCCAAATCGTAGACCGCACCATTATGTCCTTCGAAAGATCGAAGGAGTTCGCCGGATTGATAATTCCACAGTCGGATGATTCGATCGTAGCCGGCGGTCGCAACCCAAGGCTCCTTGGGGTGAAGGACTGCTGAGTAGAGCATGTCGCGGTGGGCTTCCAAGCGATAAACTTTTGCGCTGCTCATCCCTTGCGAGGGTCGTGAAGCATCTTTTGCATTCGTGTCGGATAGTAGTCCATCAAGCTCGATCACGGTGACTTGGCCGCCGAAACCGGGCAAGCCGGAGGCGATCGCGACACGTCGCGATTGGGGATCGAGACGAAGCTGAGAGACTTTCCCGATGATGTCCAATCGATCCAATGAAGTCCACTGCGGGGGGACTTCACTGGCACGCAAGCGTTCGACGAATCCGTATCGACCGACAAGCATGCTGGCATCGGGCAGAGCGATTGCGGCTGTGATAGCAGAGGCCTTTGGGTTATGGCCATTGGACTTAGTGGGACTTGCTTGTTTAGCTTGTAGGAGTCGCCATTGATCTTGTAGGCTCAATGGAGCGTCTTCCCCTTCGGCACCGCGTTCGATCCACAGTTTCAAAATCTCCTTTTCCTCTGAAGATGGTTGAGGGGAATCCTCGGGTGGCATTTGTGGTTCGTCCAGGCCAGAGACTCGCCGCCAGATCAAGGAGGAATCGAGGTCACGTCGGGTGATGGCGGGCCCTGCATCACCTCCCTTTTCGATGGCGGCCAAGGAGTCGAGCCGCAGGTTTGATTGCGCATCGGAGGGATTGTGGCAACCGACGCAGTACTTGACGAGCAGCGGTCGAATTTGCTGAGCAAAAGGGTTTCCAGCTTTCGCAGGCGTTTCATCGGCTTGGAGGGGCCCCCCAAAGCTCAGGAAAAGGCCTGCGATCAAGGCCAAGGCACAATGGAGCATCCAAGCAGCGAAGCTAGGGTGTTTAGAAGCAAAATGCGGGTTCAAGGTTGACTGCATGGAATGGATTCGCTGGGTGGCTTGGGTGGTTGTAGCTTGAGAGGCCGGTAGTTTGTGCGGCCGGTAGTTTGTGCGGCTGTTAGCCTGAGTTAGGGGAATCGTTCACGGAAATTTTATCTATAAGAAATATGCTTTGGGGAAAGCCGGCAAATAAAAACCGTGGGAAGCTCTTCGGCGGATTGTACTCGAATCCTTGGAGAACTGTTGGATTGATGGTATCTTGGGCAGCTTCGAAAATCCGTTTTTCGAGTTCGTGGGATCCCTCCCAAACGATCGATCCTTCCAAAACAAACCTTTCCTAAGTTCGGAGCGCGACGCGATGGCACGACCTGTCACTTTGTTTACTGGCCAATGGGCCGATCTTCCTATATCCAAGATGGCTGCGTTTACCAAGGAAGCTGGATATGACGGGATTGAATTGGCTTGCTGGGGCGATCACTTCGAAGTCGACAAGGCGATGTCGGACGATGGGTACTGCAAAGCGAAGCGAGATTTTTTGGATAAGCACGGGTTGCAGTGCCATGCGATCAGCGCCCACTTGGTAGGCCAAGCGGTTTGCGATCCGATCGATGGCCGGCACAAGGCGATTTTGCCACCTTATGTTTGGGGTGATGGAGATCCAGCGGGTGTCAACAAGCGAGCTATTGAAGAGCTCAAGAAGACCGCGCACGCGGCGAAGAAATTCGGCGTAAAGGTTGTTAACGGTTTCACCGGATCGAGCATTTGGCACTTGAACTACTCGTTCCCACCTGTACCTCAATCGATGATCGACGATGGGTTCAAGTTGTTTGCAGATCGATTCAATCCGATTCTCGATGAGTTCAAGGCTTGTGGAGTTCGCTTCGCTTTGGAAGTCCATCCTACAGAGATTGCATTCGATATTTACTCTGCGAAGATGGCTTTGGATGCGATCAAGCATCGACCTGAGTTTGGTTTCAACTTCGACCCGAGCCATTTGCTTTGGCAAGGAGTTGATCCGGTGGAATTCATTCGAGAATTCCCAGATCGGATTTATCACGTTCACATCAAAGATGCCGTAACCAAACTCAATGGTAAGTCCGGGATCCTGAGCAGTCACCTCAATTTCGGTGATCCGCGACGCGGATGGGACTTCCGCAGTCCAGGTCGCGGTGGTGTGAATTTCGAAGAGATCATTCGAGCGCTCAACGATATCGGATATGCCGGACCTTTGAGTGTTGAATGGGAAGACAGTGGCATGGAACGTGAGTTTGGAGCTCGCGAGGCAGCCAAGTTCGTTAAGGAACTCGATTTCTCACCGAGCAACCGAGCATTCGATTCTGCATTTGATAAGGCACAAGCGTGATTTCCACCAACGCAACAGAGCTGTTTGATCCAAAAGACGAGGCCCTTAGGTTTTTACCCGAGGGCCCGTATCCCCTGAGCGCAGAGCTTTTTGGGGCGGATCGATTTTCTTGGGTCGCCATTCAGCATGGGCCTTCGGCAACGAAGGGTTCGCTGAACATCTACGACTTCAAGAGCGGCGCCAATCAGTCGTACGAACTTCCTGGGCGACCGGGGTTTGCCTTTCCGACCGATCAAGGCAACTTTGTTGTGGGGTGTGAGCGATCCGTTGGGATTTTCTCGATCGCTGACCGTACGTTTCAGCCGTTCATCGAAGGCGTTGATGCAGCGGTCGAAGGGACTATCATCAACGATGGTGCGGTCTGGCAAGGGAACTTGATCTTCGGTACTAAAGATTTGAAGTTCGAGACCAAGAAGGCCGGATTGTACTTGTGGCGTGCTTCAGATAAGCGATTGATCCAATTGCGAAACGATCAGATTTGCAGCAATGGAAAGGTGATCGTAGGTCGCGACGATGGTTCAGTCGACTTGCTCGATATCGATTCACCGACTCGACAAGTGGTTGCGTATCATTTGGATATTGCCAACGGCCGCTTGGATGCCGGGCGTGTTGTGGTCGATTTGACCAAGGATGAAGGGGTTCCTGATGGAATGACGCTGATGCCCGATGGCAAGAGTGTGATCATTTCGTTGTATAACCCGAACCCTGCGGATTACGGACGAACTATTCAAGTTCGTTTGGCTGATGGCCAGATTGAACGCGAATGGAGAACCATCGGTAGTCCGCAAGCGACTTGTCCACAGTGGGTGGCTCGAAACGGTAAGGCTTCGTTGGTAATCACTACGGCGGTCGAGCACATGAGTTCGGAGCGGAGGCCTGGAGCTCCGAAGGCTGGCAGTTTATTTGTGGTCGATACCGACATGGAGTGGAGTTCGGGGTTATTCGGTGTGATAGCACCTGTATTCCGTCAGTAACTCTTAGCGGTTAGCCAACGCGAGTCCAATCGTGGTGCGGGGCTAACCGTGGTGCGGGGCTCCCGGCCCGCAGTCCGCGCAATCCTCGCGACTTCACGCCTCGCTGCGCTCGTAAAGGCGGCCCGGGAGGACCGCCCTACGTTAGAAGCCACGCGCACCTGACGCCTCGCTGCGCTCGTAAAGGCGGCCCAGGAGGACCGCCCTAGTGCGCCTTCGAAGGCGTCGAAACAGAAGGGTGCAAGTCCCTTCATGGGTTTGATTTGGACCCATTAACTGAAAGTAACTGCGTTCCTGTGAAGGGAGGTGGAGAGCAACTGAAAGTG
>JBJONT010000336.1:0-4324 GCA_046051705.1 Planctomycetota bacterium
GCGGAGCTCATGAAGGGGACTTTGGTCATGTCGAGTACAACATGGTGTTCCCCGCGATGGATTTCATGATCGATCGCTGTTCCGAGAAAATCGCTCCAGCTTGCATCGAGTCGCCCCTCCAATTCGAGGATTGTCTTTCCTGGTTCGTGTTTTGTTTGGATATTCATTTCAGGACTCGAGCAGCGTAAGCCGTTGCGTGTTCGATTATTTCTGTGGAATCAAGTGAGCCGGGATTTTTGTTTCTTCGGCGGTGATCCAGCCATTCGCTTTTTCGCGGATCGCTGGGGTAATGATCCAGCGGTCTTTAAGTTTCGTTAAGACGGTTTCGTTGAACAGTAAGATTTCTTCGGTGCGGTTTTCTACCGGTATTTCTGCGGGTGATTTTCCTTCGAGGACATCAGCGGCGAAGTCACCCAAGGTGCGTCCGATGCTAATGTAGTCAGCTCCTAGATCCAGGGTGCTGCCTTGAAGGACTGCGGAGGGGAGGGAGCAGAAGACAGGTATCCCCGCGTTGGTCGCCGAACGGATCACTGCATTGATGGCTGAGGATACGGTGATGTCGCCGCTAATCCAAATCGCATCGACACCTCGGGAGATCACCGAGTTGATCGATTCTTGGACCGCCGCAGAATTTTCCGCACTGCCTTCGATGAGCTCTAAGGATAGAGACGGGCAAAGTTCTCGGGCGAGCTTGGTTTGTGCAAAGGAATTCGATTCGGCAGGGTTCCACACGAGTCCGATTCGGCGAGCCTCTGGACGCATCTCTTTGATTCGTCGAAGAATCGATTCGACGGGCTGCATGCTGCCGAAGCCAGTCATGTATGGAGGATGCTTTGCATGGTCGTTCGGATCGATGCCGACTCCGGCTGCATAAGGATCGGTAACGAGTCCGAAGACATGGGGAATCTGACCAGCCGATTTATTCGCGCTTGCGACAGTCTGGAGGGAAGGAGTGCTGATGGTGATAACTAAATCAAAGGATCCTGAGACGACTTCTTTTGCAATCGCGTTTGCCGTACCGATGTCCCCTTCTGCGTTGAAGATTCGCAGCGAGCAATTTTTTCCTTCGATCCAGCCACGTTTCTTCAGTTGGTCAAGAAGTCCGATTCGCCCATCGTCAATGGCTTTGATCGATGCGTGTTGAACGAGAGCGATTCGCTGCGTGCGGTTTGCATTTTCGAGATTGCCGGTTTGAGGATTTCTCGATTTCAAGTCCAGCAACAGCAAAGTCGACGCCACAGCGATTAAGAGGCCGATGGCCAGGCGAAGTCGTTTAAGGCTATCGAGGAACAAACTCAACATGTTGCCGAATTCCCGCGTAATTATTGCTTGGTTTGGTGTACGTGGTGTCTGCCGGGGGGAGCTTTTGCATTGCTCGATTGGAACGGCACTCTTTCGTCTTAGTCAGTTTATCACTGATTTGGCAGTCTAGCACCCAAGAGTGAGTTCGTTGCACGAAGGGAGGGCTGGGTAAATCGACTTTTTGCAAACGATTTATGGTTTTGGAGGGTGTTTTCACGCTGAAGTTTCGCCAACGGGCTAAGCCAATTAGGCCGTTTTAAATCCAGAAATAGGTTGGTTGGTCGGAAAAGACGAAGTCAACGGCGGTTTTCGAGGCAAGCTTGCGAGGATACACTTAGACGCGGAAGCAGTGGTTTTCAGCGGTCGATCGGATTGCATTTCGATTTTTCATGCAAAACGACAGATTGTTCGCTCCTGCTCATTTCCACGAAATCAGATATCCCCCTTAGATCCTTGGGAGCCAATAAAAAGTGTCGACACAATACTTAGCAGCTAAAGCCGGACAGATCACTCCTGAGATGGAGTTCGTCGCGAAGCGAGAGAGCCTTGCGCCTGAGCTGATTCGGGACGAAGTCGCTGCTGGACGGATGGTGATTCCTGCTAACCGCGTCCACTTGGAAGGAGCCCTTGAGCCGATGGCAATCGGGATCGCAGCGAAGTGCAAGATCAACGCCAACATCGGGAACTCGGCGGTAACGAGCGATGTTCAAGAAGAACTCGAGAAGTTACACGTCTCCGTTCACTACGGTGCGGACACCGTGATGGATTTGTCGACGGGCAAAGATATCGATAACATCCGCAAAGCGATCATCGGTGCTTCGCCGGTTCCTATTGGAACGGTACCGATCTACCAAATGCTTGAAGAACTCGGTGGGAACATCGAAGACATGAGAGCACAACACTTCCTCGACATGGTCGAGCATCAAGCCAAGCAAGGGGTCGACTATATGACGATCCACTGTGGAGTATTGCTTGAACACCTCCATTTGACCACTTCGCGCGTGACGGGGATCGTTTCGCGCGGTGGCTCGTTGATCGCCAAGTGGATGATGGCGCATCGCAAGCAGAATCCGCTTTATGAAGCGTTCGATGACTTGTGCGACATCATGAAACAATACGACGTGACTTGGAGTCTCGGAGACGGGCTGCGCCCCGGATCGATCGCCGACGCGAGCGACGCTGCTCAGTTCGCTGAACTCGATGTTCTTGGCAAGCTTTGCAAGCGAAGCTGGGAAAAGGGAACCCAGGTGATGGTTGAGGGGCCTGGTCATATTCCGATGGACCAGATCGATATGAACATCAAGAAGCAGATTGAAGTTTGCCACGGAGCACCGTTCTATGTGCTCGGCCCATTGGTCACCGATATTGCACCTGGATACGATCACATCACCAGTGCGATTGGCGCTGCTATGGCCGGGTGGAGCGGAGCTGCGATGCTTTGCTATGTCACCCCCAAGGAACACCTTGGCCTGCCGAACCGCGAAGATGTCAAGCAAGGGGTTATCGCTTACAAGATTGCTGCCCATTCGGCGGACGTCGCGCGAAAGCGACCCGGGGCGCAAGATCGAGATGACGCTCTCTCCCGTGCAAGATTTGCTTTCGACTGGAAAGAGCAATTCCGACTCTCGCTCGATCCGCAAACAGCCCAAGCTTATCACGACGAGACACTGCCTCAAGATACGTTCAAGAGTGCTCACTTCTGCAGCATGTGTGGACCAAAGTATTGTTCGATGCGAATCACCGAAGACATTCGGAAGATGGCCAATGAGCAATCCTTGCCAACCTCAGATAATGCTAAAGCAAGTGCTCCAACCCTTGTGGAATTGAAGAACTAACTTTTCTCATCGGAATTTGCAAATGGCCAATCCGCTCAGTCCAATGGATCGTAACACGTCGAAGTCACCGGCGAAGTCTGATCGACGTGGTAGTAGAGAGTTGTCCATCGGCCAGTACTTGATCAGCCGCCTATTGGACTACGGGATTAACGATTGCTTCGGTATTCCCGGTGACTATGTCTTGCGGTTTTATAGTCTGCTCGAAGAGAGTCCGGTGCGGGTTGTCGGTTGCACGAGGGAAGATTGTGCCGGATTTGCTGCGGATGCTTACGCCCGCATCCATGGAATGGGAGCGTTGTGCGTCACGTATTGCGTCGGAGGATTATCGGTGTGCAATAGCGTCGCTGGCGCTTTCGCTGAGAAGTCACCGGTGGTGGTCCTTACCGGCTCACCAGGTCTCAAAGAGCGGATTAACAACCCACTGTTGCATCATAAAGTGCGAGACTTCAGCACTCAGTTGGAAGTCTTTGAGAAGCTCTGTATTGCAGCGACGGAATTAAACGACCCGATGACCGCCTTTCGCGAAATCGATCGTGTCTTAGATGCATGCTATCGCTACAAGCGACCTGTGTACATCGACATTCCTCGCGATATGGTCGACGTCGTGCCCACGGTGACTCATTCGTATCGAAGTCCCGATCATAGCGCCGACTCTCACGCGTTGGAAGAAGCGGTCCGCGAGACAATCGATAAACTCAACGCAGCTAAGAAACCATTGATCATAGCTGGAGTCGAGACCCATCGATTCGGGCTGCAAGATCAAGTCATTCAGTTGGCCGAGCAAGCCGGGATACCGATCGCGACAACAATTCTTGGAAAGAGTGCAGTTGATGAAACTCATCCACTCTTCGTTGGTTTGTACGAAGGGGCGATGGGACGAGAAGAAGTCACGCAGTACGTTGAGGATAGCGACTGCATTTTGATGCTCGGTGCGTTCATGACCGACATCAACCTTGGAATCTACACCGCCCAACTCGATGTTCGCAACGTTATTTACGCTACTAGCGAGCATCTGCAAATCTCTTACCACCAGTATCCAAACGTACCGTTGGGAGATTTCCTCTCGAAGATCATCGCTGCGAATCCGAGCCCTGCAAGACGGCATATTCCTGAGCACTTGCACTTGAAGAAGCCCCATGCATTCCAAGTCAAAGCCGATGAGGGGCTGACCGTCACACGCATCATCG
>JBJONT010000337.1:0-17590 GCA_046051705.1 Planctomycetota bacterium
GTTTCGCGAAGCAAGCAGCGTCACCTCTGGTCGATGCAACGCAGGATGCTTGAAGACAATCTCATCCTGTGTGATCCCCACATATACCAAGCGGCCTGTTGGAGCGACAAATTGAAAAGCACCGGACATAGAAAAACGATTTCCTGTCGCATCGATGACAACGTCGAACAGATCGCCACCGGTAAGCTCTCGAGCTTCTTCGATCCCGGATTTCTGCTGCGAGACTTCGATCAATCGATCAATCGAGTACGTCTGCCGAATAAAATCCAGCCTTGTGCTATTCATATCCATCACAGTGATCGCAGCACCGGTCAAACGTACGAACTCCAACGTTGCAATCCCGATGGGACCGGCACCAATGATCAATACGCGATCGTTTTTCGAAGCCTCTGATCGCTGACTTGCATGACAACCGATCGCTAGTGTCTCCACAAGGGCTAACTGATCCATCGATAACTGCTTCGAAGAATGTAGCTTGTCTGCCCGTATTAGAAACTTCTCGCACAAACCGCCATCCATCATCACGCCGATGACCTTCAAGTTCGCACAGCAGTTGCTGGCACCTTTGCGACAAGCGTAACACTGACCGCAGTGCAAATAAGGCTCGACGCTACAAGCATCCCCGACCTTGACATTCTCAACCCCAGGACCAACTGCGAGGACTTCGACCCCAAGTTCATGGCCAGGGATACGTGGGAACGCGAAAAACGGAAATTTCCCGAGGTAACAACTGATGTCGGTCCCGCATACACCCATCCGATGTGTTCTGACTAACGCTTGACCAGGCCCGGGAGAATCCGGAGCCTCAACAGAGATTTCTTTTAAGCGTTTTGGCTCGACGATTTGGATTGCGCGCATTGGGTGATGGTTGGGTGAAAGACTTCAACAGAAGTGATTAGGAATATTTCAATCCGCCGACTCTCATCAGCGGATTATCATTCTACAATCCAATCGCTCTTCCGCCCATCGCACTGAACGCGAGCAAACAATTCTACTCGTCTTCCGATACGCGTATCTTCGTAGGCTTTTCCCCCTGATCAGGTGCCTTTTCTTTAGGTGCAAGCTCAGGTTTTTTATCCGCTTCTGGGTCTCCGCCAGTAGCTGGCCCAAGCTGCAATTCCGTCTTGCTCGAAGTTCCTGAACCGGAAGGCTCAGCAGGTGCGGTAGGCGTGTTAGGTGCCGCAGGTGCAGGAAGATCTCCCGATTCCGTCACAGCGGGTTTGCGAGACTGCACATTTTGTGGAATATCCGAGGGCGAAGCTTGCGCAGCAGGGGCGTTCCCAGTGACACTTGAGCTTGGAGCAGCAAGCGAAACGATTGGGGTATCGACCACTGGGATACCATTGATGTCGATCGGAACTCTACGTGTGACTAATCGAGGAACGAGTTGCATCTCGGTTACAGGAACGGTCTTCATCACTTTGTACGGAACTTGCACCTTCTGCACAACTTTTTCGTACCGAGTGGTCTGAACTGGAATCTCTTCAACTACGACTTCGTCCTTGTAAACTTCCTTCTGTACAGTCACGGGCCGTACGACTTGTTCGGTCACGTATTCGATACGCTCTTTCGCAACACGGCGAGTCACAGGCTTCTGCACGGAGTGGGGTACCATCACCTTCTCTTGCACTGGAACCGTCTTCTGAACCTGCACTGGAACTTGCTGCGCTACAACTTGATTCTCATAGCGGGTCGTTGTCACAGGAACTTGCTGCTGTACGACTTCTTGCTGAATCTTAGTCGTCGTAACGGGTACTTGTTGCTGGACGACTTCATTCTGAATCTTCTGAGTCGTCACAGGAATCTGCTGCTGAAGGTAATCCGTTTGCAAGCGTGTCGATGTCACCGGGACTTGAACGGTCTGCGCCTGAGGCATGTAACTCGTCTGCGGTACGGCAACTTGTTGGTAACTCGGCTGATAATATACAGCGGTGGAACTTTGTCCCTGAGATTGATAAGGAACCCAGTTCAATCCACCGGCTTGATATACTGGCTGACCGGTCGCTGGGTTGATTCCACTTGCGGGCTGCGTCCATCGCAAGTGATACCGGACGTCACCTGGCTGATAATAATTTTGCGCCATGTAACCTCCAGCATCGACGACGGCAGGTTGGTATGTCGTCACAGGCTGCATCGACGTATATGTCTGAGCTTGCATGTGCGTCTCCGTGACAGGTCGCTGAACCGCGACGGTCTGCGTTTGCATCACGGTCTCGGTAATCGGCCGCTGAACGGTGTACTGCTGCGTTTGATAGGTGGTCTCCGTCACCGGCTTTTGCACTAAGAAATTCTGTACGGCAATCTGCGTCTCAGTAATCGGCTTCTGCACCGTCGAATACTGGGTTTGATACTGTGTTTCGGTAACTTGCTTGTAAGTCGTGATCGTCTGCTCGACTTGCGAGGTTTCCGTCACGAATGTGGTCTCGTCGACGTAGTCGATTTTCGTGACCGGTTTTTGGACAGTGTAGGTTTGATTGATCGTGGATGTCTCGATGACGGGTTTGCGCACCGTCGACTGCTTTCGTTCCAACCGTGTTTCGGTAACTGGCCGATAGCTGACGACCTCACGTTCCATCATCACCTCTTCGAACTCGATCTTGTTGCGAGTCACTGGGACTTGCTCATAAACCGTTTCGGTCTGCAATCGATAGGTGGCAACGGGCTTAGCGGGCCCGCATGGAGTACAATCTTGGGCAAGGCTCGCATCCGTAAGTGGATTGTAAGCCGCGCAGAGGGCGCTCAAACATCCGGCTTGGATAATGGAAGCTATAGCGAGGCGGTTCTTGGCTCTGAGACTCATCGTGGATTGCTGTCGGTAAAACTTTAGGAAATTCCAATACGAACTCGATTATTTTTGTCGAAGCATCGCTTCGTATCAAATAAGAAATCGCATTCATCAACAAAAAAACGAATGCAAAACGTTTTGTGCTATTTCTTTAGGAAAAACCAGAGTTTTTTGACAATTCCCGCGACACTTTCGTTCCGATTATCGATGCCATCGCTACGATCGTTACAGTCTTCCTCACTGGAAAAGCTTCGCAAACCGCCCAGCCCCCCCAAGCCACCACCTGAAAACCACTCCCTGCTGCCCAACGTCCACCCAAACACTCTACTTAACTGAAGGATCACTGCTCTGAGTTCTTGCCCCCCAACCAACCTCCAACAATCAATAACTCCTGCTGAACACTCCGCTGTGCTAGTCGTCGGACACGGCACACGTAAACCAGCAGGTGCTGCCCAACTTCGATCTCTTGTAAGTCATATGCGGTCGATCGAACCTTCTTGGCATATCTACGAATCGTTTCTCGAACTTGCTGATCCGTCGATCGAAACCGCAATGCGACAAATCGCGGACGACAAACTGAAGTATCTAACGATCGTTCCGATCCTTCTTTTTTCCGCCGCCCATGCGAAGTCAGACATACCGATGGCAGTCGAAGCCGAAGCGAACGCTCTAGGGCTTCATATCCTCGGGCAAACACCTTCCCTCGGGACAGCCCCAAGCGTTCTGGCTCTCTCCAACGCTCGCTTCCATGAGATGGTTCATTCCGCAACCCTCGAAGGATGTCCTGAAGCCCACTGCGGCACCGGGGTCCCTCCGGATTGCAACACCCGGCATACTTGCAAGCCTTGCCCGCTGATAGGTGTTCGCTCCGAGCGAATCGCACTCGCTATGGTCGGCCGTGGAACCAGCGATCCGATCGCATTAAATCACATGCGAGAACTAACGCAGCTCATCGCCGCTGAACGATCCATTCACTGGCACAACACGGGATTCTTCGCTGGAGGATCTCCAAATGTCGATGAACTGCTCGAATCCGCAGCGACATCAAGCTTCGATGGGAATGACTGCGATACGATCCTTGTCCAACCTCACTTACTGTTCGAAGGCGAGCTTATGGATCAACTCCGCTCCAAAGTGCGCTCGATGCGAGAAAGATTCCCAAATCGAAATTGGATCTTAGCGCGTAGTCTTGGAGCAGATCGAAAACTCGCCGAAGTTTTTCTTCAGTTCGTACGAGATTCCTGGTCCACTCTGAAATAAGGGCAACGGTACATAGGTTGCCTTGGATACTTCGGCCATTCCTTTGGCACCTGCGACGACTGACAAAGTAAGAACACAGAACCTCGTCCGCTGACGATTGTTCTGTGATCAATACACTGCAAACAAACCGAGTCACGCAATAGAGGCTCGCGCTTCGCCAATTCGTCCGGTGTCGTGGAATCTTCACTTGCCGCCATCACCCACCCCAATGATTTTTAAATCCCAGTCCAACCCGAAGGGCAGGACATTACCTACGCCCACGCCCCTGATACGCTTCGTAAGCATTGAGCAGTTCATCGAGCAATTGCACTGCGCTCGCTTTCCAAGTCATCGGAACAAATCGATTCACTTCTGGCCCGATATCACTGCCACCATCATACTCTCGTTTATTCAAACCATCCGGTTGGTTTTGTGCACCTGCGCGATCAGAGTGTGAATTCGAACCGACAGAGCCTGACTCCCAACGCCGGATGCAATCCGCCAAAGCGGCACCGTCATGCAACGGGAAGTATTCGCAATGATCCCCACCCACCTCTCGGTGTATCGGCGTATCACTTGCAAACGTTTTACGACCATGCCAGAGCGACTCGACGATCGGTAAACCAAATCCCTCGACTATCGAAGGTAGTAAAACCCCTGAACAATGTCGGTACGCATAATGCAATTCCGCATCGGATAGATCATGGAATACCCATAAGCGTTTATTCAATTGCGGATGGTGCTCGATTCGGAGCATCAAGTCATTGCATAAAGATCCTGTTCGTCCTGCAAAACACAATTGAGCCTCAGCGCCATCTCCCCATAACACATCAAATGCATCGAGAGCTTGAGAATGGTTCTTTCTAGGATCAAAACTCGCAACCATCAAATAGGGCGAACAACCCGTCTTTGATGCGAAGATATCTTCTACCTTACTCCTCACAGGCCCAGTAACATTTGCTAACTCAGCACCGAGACCAAAAGCTCGCACATCGCCGCATAGTCGCTCGGTATTTGACTGCTGCGAAATAAAACGCTGAACATCATCACGAACGGTTTTTGAAATGGCGATAATCGTATCGGAATGCCTAACGACTTGCTCTAAGTACCCTTGGAACTTCTCACTCCGTTTGCGCCCTACATACTCAGGGTGAGTCAATGGAATCAAATCATAGACGATCGTCGCGATCATCACCCCGGCTTCTCGATATCGAGCGACAGTCTCCCAAATATCTCGACGCGTCCAATAAGCATCCGGTAAGAGTAGTATCTGAGATGGATTCGGTTTGAGCATACCACCTCGCAGGATCCGACCAGCAAGCGAGCTTAAGCGATATAGGTGATGCGGAACCTTGTAAATCCCCAAATGGCTCGGGGCCGGCTCCATCCACTTCTTGCACTTTCTCGATCCAGATAACCTCGAAATCCATCTCGGTCCAGCTTGAATCCAACCCGGCACAAAGCGGCTTGCATTCGACTCCCACGAGGACATGCGACCTAAGTCCACTTCCAGTCGCCGATCCATCGGCAAGAAACGATGTTGGAAATGGGTCACCACTTCCAAATTAGGCAATCCACGAACTTCGACCTCCGATCGAAGTTCCCGGCACAAGTTCCGAACCACTCGCTCGATTCCGGTATTCTTTCCGGAGCCCAAAGTATGGGAGCCATCGATTATTAACTGCGGTTCACTCATCGGCCCGGTCGAATCTAACTTTCCATGAAGTTCCAGGTTTCACATCTAACCAATTCATAGCCTACCACCCAAAGCCGGGGTCGCAAAGTCGAGGCGTGAAACTGGCCGAAGAAAATCATGCTTGCCACTCCTTCAAAGAGGCCACCATCTTCAAGAACTTCGCGCGATTCTTCTCGAAATAACCGATCAAGGCGATCAGTCCGACCCCCATGAAAATTCCAAAAACCCACCAAGGCCATACTTGGCCAATAGCTCGCTGAGCTTGCCAGACCATACCGAAGAGCGCTACAAACACGAACCAACTACCGCAGTATAAAAATGCCCGTATCCTCAACCCAACTCCAACCAAAATCCCCGCAACGGCCAAACTCAGCAGAACTACTGGAGCCCAAAACTGCAACTCAAATGACTTGAATATCATCTCCACAGAACTGCTCATGTATATGACTAACAACCCCATGTACCGCATGCCGGTTACCACCGAGGCCGCTAACTCATCGCGATTCCTCTCGACGAATACCAAAGTCGCTAACGCTGGTGGAATCAACCATAGCTGCGGATGCTCCATCAACTTCAGATGATCTTGGCTATGAAGCATCGACCAGAATGCACCGAGGAACAGCAGCATTGCGATACTCTTTAATATGGTCCATTTCCTGTAGTTTCCTATCACCCTATAGGCGACCCCGGATATCAACAGCAACAAGGATAAACTTATAGGCTGCGACCAGAAACTGCCGACCAAGCTCCATTTCGGAATCAAAGTCGCCAAGATCGGGATAACGGGCAGAAGGATGCTCTGACGCTCGATGGGATCGGCGATCGATTCCCGACCTGCTCGTCGCAACCATTCACCGATCGCAATCGAACCAAACGCTAATCCATAAACGATGATCGGCCACCATTGCGCAATCCAGCCCGAGAACAACCATGGGAAATGCATCCGCAAGATCAAAAGCGAAGCGATAATGCATGACTCACTCGTAATCAGATACACATAATTGCTCACCCCCTTTGAGTCTGGAGAAAACATCGTTCGCAGCCATGACCACGCAAGCAGCGTCCAGGCGATAAAGGAGCCGACTCCAATCGTCCAAGGAGTGTTGGCGAGACTAAGAGCACTCGCACCCGGCCACGCACCTCGCGTCGCGCCCCAAAGCCCCACTATATATCCCCATCCAAAGACGGTGCCTACAACCATCAACACAACGGCACCGCGTTCGAGGATCAAGTTCCAATCAAGCCAGCAACGAAATCTTGAACTGATCAATCGATATACCAAGCTTAATGCTACGATCGCTATAAACGTCCTCTGGGCGATCCCCAAAGCAAAATTGCCTCGCCACCATACCCAAGAATCGATTCCCGTTGGTGATCTTAATACAATCAAGTCACTCCAAGACAACAAAATCACCGCTACGGAAATCAACGCTAACGAAATCACCCGAGGAAAACGATACTTCTCGTCTATTGCCAAAGGCAAAATACTCAGAGCACTGAGAATCGGTAGCAGCGAAGCAAGCCTTGCTGTCGTCACGTCGAATCCACTCAAGACCATCACTGGTGCTAACACCATTACCAATAATCCAAGTCCGCTATGAAGCCCCGATAAACGCTTGCCTGCTATAGCAAAGTCATCCAATTTCGGAGCAAGAGATCCCAGGTGCAATGCTGGAAGCAATCGAGTCGATTCTCGCAACCACTCTCTGAGGCACACTGCTAATACAATCGTTGCGATCAATCCGCCATAGATCCAAGCCAAGAATGTGTGGACGCTGGTTAAGTGCGAAGCAACTGCAAGCGTAGCGCCTAATGACATCGCTACACTCACCGTAGATAAGTACACTGACCATCCTCGCATCGCCGAACGAACATCCCAACAACGCAGTATCGCTAAACCTAAACTTCCTAATCCGAGTACGACGGCTGACCAAGAAACACCGGTTGTCGTCATCGTAAGGCGAATAACCGACGTGATCACCGTCAGGATAGAAAACACTGCGACACTAAATCCTGTCCAGAGCATCAGCGCAATGGGCACATGGATGCTTACACTTTGATCGACAGTCAACGCACCTTGTGGCGTTTCTGCTGCAGGTCGTTTCAAGTACCAAATCAAGCTAACCCAACCACAAAGCACAGGCCCCCACAACATCAGCTCTTGATGGCCTGCGATAAACCCTCGATCTCGATGTACTAAAAACCACGAGATGGCTGCTGCACTTAAGATTGCTGCGATATGACCAAGCCACTGGGTTCCAACTGCTAATCCCCTAGCCAAAACCATAGCGGCAACACCCAGCCCCAAGCCAAGTATCCATCCGATCGGCGTTCCGGCTGGATGCCACAAACTCAGTACGGTTGAGAGAATTGCCAACCCACCCCAAATCAAGGATTCAATTCCACGTAAGGAGCCTTCGCGATTCATGCCTCGTATCGCCACTCCGAAACCCAACGCTGCTATCCATCCAAGAATCATCGCATGGAGCGGCTCGGCTCGATACGCCGCTTGCACTACCGAAGCAGTCCCCCATCCACGTAGTAAGAAGGAAGAAAACACCAATGGCAAAATCGGGGCGATGACCGCACAGAGCACCATCCCCAACAGCCTCTTATCGCGCTGGCGCTGTACTCCTGAAACTAGATAAGCAGCCACCGCAATCGCTAATCCTACAAGTGTTTGATAGCTCGCATTCGATGGTAATAAACGCACCCCCGCAGCATGCTGAATATTGTCCATGCATGCCAGCATCGCGACACCAACGCCGCTCCCAATTGCCAATTGCCCTATCCACTCGCTTGCTTCCCGTGCCGAAGATAATGCGATGCTACTACCGTCTACGACTCGGCTTCGAGCCATCTTCATAAACCAATCCCAAGATGTACCGAGACTCACCAAGCCAAAACCGATACTCAGAGCACTCAAGAGATTCATCCCTAACTCAACCGAACTCGACCCGAGCGTCTTGGGGATTGCAAATAGGATCAGTGCGATCGACAAAGCAAGGAGAACCCCACGCACGAAAATCTGACTTCGGTTACCAAGCAAACGAACACAACTACTTTCTGAGTTGCCGCCATCATTCGTCTTAGCGCCGACAGGAACGATCGAAACCAACCAACTTACGAACGTGGCTAGACCGAGCGGCAAGAACCATTGAGTCACAATCGCACCGCGGGCCCCAAATCCGGAAACATTCCACGCAGCACTCCATGGCATCGGATCAACGCTATTTGTCGATCGTGACACGAAAGCAGATACAGCCACGATCGTAAGTACCAGCACGGTACCCAGAGGTACCATCTCCAAAAATCCCAATGCGCCGCGATAGAGACTTTCTTGATTCGCATCATCGCCCAGACGTGTGTCACTTCCTGGAAGGTCCCCTAGTGCCAACAAATCACCTTGGTTTGCCAGGTACCAGTCAAGTAGAGCGAATCCAGCAGCAAGCGTTGCTACTAACCAGCATGTCGCTACCCACGGATGCAATCCAATTCCCCACACAAGGGTTCCTTGCGTGCCAACGATCAAGGCTACAAGCCATACCGTCAATTTCCAAAGCCATCGCCGAGTGCTCACTCCCTCGCTTTGCGAAACGATTAACCCAAGGACCGTCATCACCCCGAGGGTTGTGAGCCCCATTCCCAGAAACCACGAATCACTCTGGCCAACCGATGCGATTCGCCCTATCACTGAATACCTGGCAAGCCCCCAACCCATCGACTGACACAAAGTACCCGCAGAGACGACTAGCGTTAGTAATACCATGCTGAGCGATGTGAAGTCACACCACCAATGTCCAGCCGAATAGCGAACAGGTTGAAATAGCGATTGCTTCTTCGATACCTGCCAGGCGCGTTGCAGTCCAAGACTAATGGCAACAGCGAATAGACTCAGCAAGCCCAGGTGCAAAGGTGTCTTCGCCAACACACTCATCCGCTCCAAGATCGATGTTCCATCGATAAGTCTGTGAATACATGCCGTGAGCCAAATAGGTAACAACCCAAAACCAGCCTCACGATAGCCAAGCCCCCAGTCGAAGCCCGCTCCTTCCCTGCTAGCTGCTCCTTCCTCGCTAACTTCAGGGCTTCTCGCCGCACTTGCTAACCATCTTCCAATAACGACGAGAGGCAAAATCCATCCAGTCGCTAAGAAGAAATCAAGTGGTCGCGATGTCTGAGTACAGGCGACCCAATTCAGAATTCCAAGAGCGATTCCTACACCGAATACCCAGGAAATCCCTGGAGTGATTGCGCTTCGCCCCCATTTCCAACGACAACCTAACGCCATGCTGGCCCAGACGGCCGAAAGGTATCCAAAGCCCATGACGGTACTTAACCCCGGTCTCCACTGAGTGCAGTACTCGGGCAACCAAGTCGCTTGCGCAAATACGCGATGAACGCCCAGTAGACATAGAATCTGCGCACCGACTAACCACTCCCTGCGAATACCCTCTGCACGCACTTCACGCATCAGTCCGAACCCGACACCAGCCAAACCGTAGAGCGTTACCAATAACGCACCCCAGTTCCCGCCATAGGGTGTTCGCCCCCATGGAACCATAGTCGCCACAACAGACAAAATCAAACCAACTGCTAACGCAAGCCCACCGGCAATGCGCATTCCTTTGCCCAGCGCGACATGACTCAAGTCTTCAAATTGTTTCGAAAGCAGAAGCACGCCCCCTCCTAAGGCCGCCAACGTAATGACCCGCTGCCATGAAAACCAGTCACTCCAAGTTAGTTGCAGCGTCGGCATCATGGAGACTTCAATTCCAAGCGTTGCTGCTAAAATCAGCGAGAAGCATCCACCAGCAATCGCTTGAACATTGCGAGAGCCCCAACCCAGTGATCCTTGCCATGCCCCTGCGATCCCCAGGAGTGCCAACAGCGGCCAGCGTTGATCCGCCAATCTCCATAATGCCCATAGGACTAAGACCGAACCTAGCATTCCAATGAGCCAGCTAAGAATAACGGCGCTGCTTGTTTCCTCTCCTCGCTGAGGCACCTTCAGCTTTTCGTCTTGTGGCAAACCACCCTTCTTAAGATTTGCGATCGATATCTTTGAAAGGTCGCTATGTACTATTCCCCATATCGCCCAAAAGCTTGCGAAGGCCCCGAGTACCATCCATACCCAATGGCTGGCTTGTAAAATCGGACCGTGATGTAAGTTCCAGAAAACGATCGCGGCCACCGATGCAAAGAGCATCTGAATCGCTATTCCGATTTGCCGTCGGTAAAACCCGAAGGTTCGCCTTATTCGAACGGCACCTCGATAGGATGCGAACCAGGTAAACAGGCCAACTGTCGCGAGGGAAGGGACAAGCGTTCCAGCTTGCATCAACCCGGAAATCGATTGCCTAGCCCCCCAACTGATCAACACCAGAGACAAACTCGACACAATCGTTGATGCAGCAACGGGCAGCCACGCCGTTGTGAACAGGGATTGAGATGCGGTAACCGCTAATCCACCATAGACACCGAACCCGATCAACATCATCGTCCAGTATTGCCAGTCCATCGGGATTCCGACTCCCTGCCCTGGCGCAGCCCCACCGCGAGCCAACAAAATCCCAATCATTACAGACAAGGGGATCAGCATTAGGGCGATATGTAGAATCCCACGCGAAGTGTTCTGCAGCTTCCACTTTTTGAGGGTGTATTGCCCGGCTCCGTGAACCGCCAGAGTTGCAAGCATGAAGACGATCGAGGGGAAAAATCGGCTAGTGGCAGCCAAGGTACTCCATAAACTGATCACCAATCCAACTGAACAAAAGACCACGAGTGATGCGGCGACCAATTCCATCCAACGAATATTGGACTTCTCCATGAACGCAACAATCATTTCCCCCGTCCATTGCCGCGCCGAGTTCTGAACGTTTCGAATCGCTTCGCGACCAACCGATCTACTCGATTTATCGACCGTCAAATCATCCGGTTCATCGAGCGGGTGCACGGCAGCCTTTTCAAGTGGCGGTGGAACTGCTGACTTTTCGACTTGCTGTTGCGTTCCCTGACTTTGAACTCCCTCTGTTTGTTTCGGTGTCTGCTGAAGGTTCCCAGGCTTCAACTCCGTTCGCAAGCTTATTGGTAACTCCAGAGGAGCTGAAGCCTTTACAGGACTTTCTCGCGTCAAGGCGATCTCTCGTGGAACCGATTCATTCGGTTTTAAGAGTGCGAGTGACTCCGTGATCAAGCGAATCTTTTCAGCATCCCAAACTCCAGAAACCTTCGCATGCAGTAACAGTCGCTGCGCGGCTTGCAAGTCGTTTTGCATCGTGTGATGAACGACCGTCGGTTTCGGATTCGATTCAAGCTTGGCATTCTCGCAAGCGGAGCAAGACCAATTTTGGGTCAATGCACGACCGCAGTGCGCGCAGGGTGGACGAGTTGCGAATCCGAAGAGCCATCCCAGGAATTTCCAGAACAGAAACCCAAGTGCGCTAACGAACAGCCAAATCAGTGCGGCGATGAGCCAGAATTCTATCATGCGATGACTTCCTAACCGAATGCGTATTACCGCAAGCTTGTTGAATACATAGCTCGAATGCGACTAATCATGCTCATTAGAATGAGCCCCAGGACCGCCAAGCCGATCCCAAAGATCGCTTGGAAATCCCATCGAGAAATCGATGGGTCTTGCGTATACCAAGGCAGGAACACCAATCCGAGCAAGCTCAATACGAACATGCCTAGGACCATGCGGGCCCGATAAAACAGGGCACTCGCTGCAAGCAGCATCGGATAAGCGATAAGAAGGGGGCCACGCGGGGACTCTGCATTCGCGATGAGCATGGTGGTACAAGCCACGTCGAGAATGCCCCATAGACTACCGAAGAGCCACCAGTACTTCAGGTCGTATGTTAAACGCTGAAGTGGAAAACAGCATAGCAACCATACGCCCAGCGTGCCGAACTGCAGCAGCGAGTTCGATTGCGATAGTCCAAGTAAATGTGAAAGTGCAACGATCGATATGACAGATGTAATCGCAACGACATGTGAAACCAAACCTGGATACTTGCGCCACGCATGATTCCAATGCATCGTCAACGATTTTGAAGGAGTCATTATGGGGATGCCGGACAACCAACGTTGCAAATCATCCGCTAGAGCTTGTGCTGACTGATAGCGTTGCGAGGGGTCCTTCTCCATTGCCAGACCACAAATCGCATCCAACTCCAGCCCTACTTTACGATTCCAAGCTGAAGGGGCTAAGGGCTCGCGATCACGCACTTGAATCAACACATCCAGAGGTGTCGCGCCGACAAAAGGAGGTCGTTTGGTGAGCAAGAAATATAAAATTGCGCCCAACGCATATACGTCACTCGCGATATCATTCTCCAAACGAACCTGGGTGGGCTTCAACAGATGAATACGCTCTGGTGCCATATATGCAGGAGTACCAACCACCTCAGCCTTACCATCCTCAACTCCGTGCTGGACCAATTTGGCCAAACCAAAATCGATAATGACCACATGACGATGCTGGTCGATCAATACATTGCTCGGCTTCAAGTCTCGGTGAATGACTCCGCGCTGGTGTGCATGCTGCATAGCATTGGTAAGCTGTAGTACGATTTGTACCGACTCGCTCACGTCCAACCGACGATCCGATGCTTCGCGCGCAAGAGTCCTGCCATCGATTAGCGGCATCGTATAAAACAGCAGAGCTCCTCGCTGCCCGACTTCGTAAATCGGTATGATCCCCGGATGCACCAATCGCGCAGCCGTCTTCGCTTCGCCAATAAACCTCATTACCTCCAACTCGTCGGCCAACTCCCCCGATCGGATAATCTTCAACGCGACGATCCGATCGAGCTTCAAGTGCTTCGCTCGATACACAACACCCATTCCACCGCGATCAAGTTCATTGAGAAGCTCGTAGTCTCCAAGCTGATCACCGGTGCTGAGCCCTTGAAAACGATCAGCCGACACGCGGCTTTGACTTTGACTCGAACGAGGAAGCGTGTCGAGCTCCAGGTGCATTCGCATGAAATCAGAAATATCATCGGCAAACTGCGGATACTTCGCCGACAACCGCATCGCCGTCTGCTCGCCGAGCCAAGCCGGAACGCTTAGCACCTCTGCAAGGACCGAATCGAGCTTTACTTCATGGCCTGCAACCTCTTGTGCTCGCCCAGCAGCCGAAACCATAGGCGGCAACTGGGCCATCGATCGTTCATGGTGATTCGGGTCGTGCATGTGAAAATCTCTGAATTACTCGGCTATCTGAACTATTGAGGTGCAGATGGACTAAGCAAGGGGCGAATCGAGCAAATAAGCTAGTTAGCCCCCGTACCCATCTAGATGCCAGTGTGCGCAAAGACTCGGCGCAGTTTTTCAGAAATTTTTCGAGTTAGCGCAGATTTCTGGAATTCCCTTGGCCGCAGCTCAAGCCAGTTCCGAACGCATCACTTTCATGGCGCGATACAAAAGTCCTGCAACCGCATCTTGGGATTTTCCCAAAGAATGGGCGATCTCCGCTAAGGACTGTTCTTCCCAGTATCGCAAAATCAACACGCTTCGTTGCTCAGGAGTAAGCTTCTCGATGGCCGCGGCGATCCTTTGCCGCTCCTCCTCCGATTGCAATACCAGCGATGGACTGGTGTGGTTTTCAGCAAGCTCTCCTGCCGCATGCGAAGTGTCTCCCGATGATCCGATTCCCCGTTCGCGGTCGATGCTACGACCAGGCCGATGAAATCGACGCGACACTCCGTGGACGACATTACGCAAAATCGCTCGAAGCCAACCAGCTTTCGACGCATCGTCTTTCCCACGCCACTGCTTTTCTGCAAGCATCGCTTGAAGCATTGTCTGCTGCACAATATCCGATGCGTCGAACTTCGGGCGCAGACGCCCTTCTAGCTCTCGCTCCGCCAAGGCCTTTAAGAAAGGACGAAATCGTTGAAGATCCTCCCGATTGGAGAGGTTGGCTGATTCTGTCGAAGCAGATTCAGAACAGTTAGATTGAGAGGAATCCATCGGCGTGTTTCCAGCAAATTGACCGATCGACTCTCAAACAGATTCGTTCTTCAACGTCGATCACCTAAACCATCGGCCCTAGACAGAGAGTATAATCCAACCAGCTATTAACGTTGCGATCCGAAGTTCGAGCGACTCCCCTTCCCTGTTCCCATGTCCCCCCCAAAAAAAAATTCCCCGTTGCGACGACTGCTTCCTCCTCTGCTAGGCGGATTATCCGCCTTCCCTATCGCACTTGCCATTCTGTGGTACGGCTTCGGTAAAGACATCGGGAACACCGGACCTACCGTGGCAAGATACGTTCCCTGGCTTGTACCCGAACACTTGCGCGGACGCAGTCGCTGGAAATACGATCCGAACTCAGAAGAAGCCAATCGGCCGATGAAACAGTTCGAATCCCCGAAAAACCTTGATGCTGGCGAATTCGGCCGCATCGGTGGCAATCACCAAAAGTAACCTTCTCCATTTTCTATCGAGATTCCATCGAGCAACCTATGCTTTCATCACGAACCAACATCACCCCAGCAACGAACCGACAAGCTACCACGATGTTTGCACTCACCCTGCTAACCGTTAGCCTTCAGCTTGGATGTAAACCAGAAGAAGTCGCTCGCGAAGAAGAGCGAGCGGCACAACAAGCAGCACAGCAAGCGGCAGCCAACGCAGCAAGTGAAAACCTCCAAGCTCAAAAGGCGGGCGTGGGAGTTGGATCCAAAGGTCGGTCGCTCGAAGGTGGGTCAGAAAACAACCCAGCTACCCTAATCTCCGGCCCCGCCGCAGCACTTTTTCGTACCAAAGAAAAAATCGCCTTTGAAATCCAGATCCCACAAGCCATGAATCTGTACATGGCAGAAAAGGGACGCGCACCGCGAAACCACGACGAGTTCATGCGAGATATTATTGAATTTAATCGCATCCAACTCCCTAAACTCCCCCAAGGGATGCTCTACCGCTATCTCCCCGATAAAGCCGAACTCTGGGTCATCCCCGAAAAGGACTTGGACAAGCCGACTCCATAGTCCGCGCTGAACGCAATGCTGCTAAGCACCAAGTAGCCCAGCACAAGATGCAGAACACAAGCTATCAAATGCTATCGATAACAATGCCATTGCCTTAAGCCTTCTGACTTTGCTATGAACCCCGTGTAGCTCAAGGTTCGGTGTGTTTTTCAAATCATTTGCACGCGGGGGGTGTTCGATGGTGCTGGGGGTCGGTATGCCTCGATCTTCGCGTTTGCACACCCATGCGGCGGCTATCGTTCTATCGGTAATTGTTCTTTTCCTAGGAGGATGCGCTTCTCAACGCTATCTCCAACCGCGTCGAACCCCTGTGAATCCATTGAGCGATTCGCTTAATCTACTCCATCGCGATGGTCCGCAGCCCACCGGACGAACCATGTCGCTACTTCGCCATTACGATGTGCTGGACGTTTTTCATCGTCAGCCGGAACTCGCCTTGGAACGCCTACAAGATTTCGCGTCGGACGAGAAGGGGGCAGAGAAAACGTATGCGATTGCTGAGCTGGCTTACATCCTCGGTGTTCGTTATCAAAAAGGTCAACAACTGGGCAAAGCCCTCGACATGTACTCCGTGGCAGTGAGCAATGCTTACCTGTACCTCTTCAGCCCAGAACTCGATATTTCAAGAAATCCCTACGACCCTCAATTTCGTGGTGCTTGCGACTTGTACAACGCTGCACTTGAATCAAGCCTTCGGATTGTCAGTACCCAAGGCAATCTTAGGCCGGGATTAAGTTATCGAATCACGACAGATGATGCATCGCATGACGTTCAAGTAGTCACGCGTGGGCCATGGACAGAGGAAGACTTTGGCGAGCTAAAATTCTGCAGTGAGTTTCAAGTTAAAACGATCGATGCAGGTAACGTCACTTATGGAATCGGCGTACCGATGGTTGCCGTTCGCAATCGTCCCGCAAAAGGCTCGCTCGAAGAGAAGTATTACCCGGAAGGCTTATCGTTCCCAGTCACTGCGGTATTACGTGTAACCACTCCGCATATGCATTCGACCCACAAGAATGCTGGTCAAGGCGCGAAGCATCGACATCCCTGCGTTCTGGAATTTCACGACCCACTCTCTTCGACCGATATCGAACTCAACGCTCGAACGGTCCCCATCCAATCCGATTTGAGCACTCCTCTAGCCCACTTCTTGGAAAACCCGAAGTTCAAGGAACAGACCAATAGCACCACAGGTCTGCTATTTCCAAACCAAACCGAGAAACTGCGCGGTATCTACATGCTTGAGCCATACGACCCGGACCGCATTCCGGTTGTCATGGTACACGGACTATGGTCAAGCCCGATGACTTGGATGCCGATGTTCAACGACTTGCGATCCTTCCGTGAGCTGCGCAAGAACTACCAATTCTGGTTTTATCAATATCCAACCGGACAACCGTTTTGGATCAGTGCAACGCAGATGCGAGCCGACCTGGCAGATCTGCGTCAAGCCCTTGATCCGCATCGTTCACACCAAGTCCTCGATCAGATGGTTCTCGTAGGCCACAGCATGGGAGGGCTCGTCTCGCGTATGCAGACGATCGAAAGCGGTGAAGAATTCTGGCGTGTGCTAAGCGATGCACCGTTCGAAGAGGTACAAGCGAGCGAAGAAGAGAAGCAGCGTTTAGCTTCGGTACTATTCTTTCATCCAAACCCATCCGTGCAACGTGTCATCACCATCGGTACACCTCATCGCGGAAGCGATTACGCAAACGACTACACGCAATGGCTTGGTCGTAAACTCATCACACTCCCCACAAGTTTGATTGAGATGGGCAACTCCTTAATCCGCCAAAACCCGGGTGTCTTTCGCGATACAGAGTTGTTGATCACCAAGACCAGCATCGACTCACTTAGCCCCGATAGCCC
>JBJONT010000338.1:0-9760 GCA_046051705.1 Planctomycetota bacterium
GCACGGCGTTTTTCAAGCGATTCAAACTAATTGAGCCATTTTCAAGCTTTTTTTTCCGATCCTTGGAAAATGAAACGCAGGTGATTTTCTTTGGCAACAAACCCAAGAGTCCTGCTATGCCTGACCAAACGACTTGTTCCGCTCCGACCGTCGAAGCCTCTCACGATGACACCGCACTGATCGATCGCGCTCGGGTGGTCTACCAAACGCTGCTCTACCGCGAACAAGCTGCCAGATACGGCGCCGCAGCAACCTCACTGCTGAACGCAATCACCCAAGCACAATCCGGTACCCCTGAAGCCCTTGAACTGCTACTTCGCGAATTGACCTCGCATGAATCATTGATTCGAAACTGCCCAACCCCTGATGAACAACTCTTTACTCAACCCATCCCCGCAACGGCGGTCTTGGTCCCCTCGATTATACGAGCCTCAAACAACGACTTGGCAACCCCTGAAATTACAGCGCATAGCTTCGCTGTTCAAAACATCGCAACACGACAAACTGCTGCGCAGCCAACAACGGCACTGCAAACCGCCACGCCGAGCAATGAACTGACTAACAATAGCGATGCTAAAAACAATTCGGCAAATGAAATTACGAGAAACATACCCAATGCAAACATCCCCACTGCAAAGCAAGTTGCTGCCGAAGGAGTTTCTCCCAAGGAGCCTTCGACCAAAAAAACAACTCATGCGGAACCTTTAATAAGCAAATCCACCGAAAAGCACACCGATAACCCCACCGATAAACCGCCGGAAAAGTCTCTTGCGAAACCAGTCGCGAAGGACCAGGAGAAGACTAAAAAGACAGGGGATGTGGCGAAGCCGATGTTGGTAAAACAACCAGTGTTGGCAAAACAACTGGTCCCAAAAAATCCCCCGCCAAAAGAGACGGTATCGAAAAAACCAGTTTCAAAAAAGCCAACGCCAAAAGAGCTTCGACCAAAACAGCAAACACCAAAACAGCCTGCACTCAAACGGGGTAAGGTGAAGGTGCCAATTGATTTTTTAGCAAGCGTTGGTGTTCACGGCATATTTCTTGTGATCCTGGGAGCTTGGTATATCACGGTCGTGATGCCTACTCCAACTTTAAGTGTGGTGGCAGGTACGGTGGAGACTCAAGATGTTCTGATCGAGACCCCAATGGAGTCTCTCTCGGAATTGGAAACCAGCGCTCAAGAAGTCACATCGATACCCACCCCGCAAGTCTCGGACGTCGCGATGGCTGATGCTGGCGCGATGCAATTAGAGATGTCCGTCGAAGCGGGAGTGGAGGTCGGGGGAGTGATGGGAGAAGCGGTCCGTGAGTTAGCTAGCGCAAGTGCACCGGGGAATCGGGTGGTCGAAGGTGCGGAGTTCTTTGGGGCGAAAGCCACGGGTAACACGTTTATCTACATAGTCGATGCATCGCCGAGCATGCGGCGAGACCGCGCGTTTGATGCCGCCAAGGAGCAGATCATGCAGTCGCTGAGATCGATGAAACCCAAGCAGCGTTTCAGCATCCTGTTCTTTGGAGGCGCCGTGCAAAAGCTTGAAATGTCCCCCGGAGAAACGCTTGCCGGTCCAGTATCTGCAACCCCAGAGAATATCGAAAAGGCCATGCATTGGCTGCAAAATACCCAGATCCAGTCCGATGGGCGAGTGCCGGTCGACGCGGTAAGAGAAGCGATGGAAATGGATCCTGACGGGATTTTTCTACTGTTCGATGGGGATACAAAGCTAGATAATTGGGTTGATTCCATCAAGGAATTGAATCGAAGCGACGGATTTTTATCCGATGGGGCACCTGCGGTCCCGATCCACGTGATCCATTTTTTTCGCGAAGAGTTCCAGCGTACCATGCAGCTCTTAGCGATGGAGAACCGTGGGACTTATCGCTTCATTCCGCGTCCAAACGTCGGTCAAACGTTGTCGAGATAGGAAAAGGAAGATGCAAGACTCGCGATCGAACCAGCAGCGTGACTTGCTACCTCCTCTACCTACGACTTCAGGGGTGGATTCTTTTCTGCCGAACTTTTATCGACTCGGATTCGAATCGCTTAACGCATTGTTGCTGAGCCTTTGCATCCACTTGGCAATCATGCTCTCCCTCGCGTTCTTTCTCATCGGCGGGGATGGTCGGCAGCGAGGCGGAATCGAATTGTGGGCTGAATCAAGTTCCGCGCAGGAGGATCAAAGGCTTGATGTTCTTGAGATCAGCAGTACTTCAATCGAGGTTGCGCCAGAGAGCGTCGAAGAAGAAGCCACTAAGAGCATCACGGAATTGAATTCGGATCGCAAAGTCGAAAACGCAACGCGCGACGCATTAAACCTTGCGGCAATCCTTGCAACGAGCAGTCAAGAACGGAGCGATGACGTAGCTCAAGGGCTTGCGGCTGCCGGCACGGCATCCGAAGGTGAGTCGGAAAATAACGGAGCCCCTAGTGGTGGTGCGAATCGAGCTTCGGATGGTAATGGAGCTTATTTCTTCGGCACGTATGCTTCGGGGCAACGATTTGTTTTCATCATCGACAGTTCTCGATCGATGTTGGAAGGACGACGATGGGCTACGGCCCGAAGGGAGTTGGTGCGGGCGTTACAAAGCCTTTCGCCTGATCAAGAATTTTTCGTGATCGGTTTTGATTCGACAGCTAAGCCGATGTTCGGACAATTCCCCCCCAACTCTAAATTTTTGCATCCTACCGAAAGCAATATCGATCGGCTCAATCGCTGGGTGGGGACGATATTGCATGGAGGGTCGACGTTGCCCGCAAGCAGTATTGGGATCGCGTTGCGAATGAAACCCGATGCGATTTTTTTACTCTCCGACGGAGAGATTCAAGACACCACGATCCAGGACTTGCGAGTCTACAACCGTAGGATGAATTCGAAGGGGGACCCCGAAGCGATCGTTCCTATCCACACGGTCTTGCTTCATAGCATGGCCGGTTTGATGACGCTGCAGACGATCGCGGATGAGAACGACGGTGTGTTTACTCCTGTGACCAAGTTCTAAGCTTGCGCTGTATCGCGCGGATATCGGTATCGCTTAAGTCTCCTAAAGAATCACACGATGAGCTCTCCAGCATCTGAAACGAACAAGCAACCAGCGGACAACCAATCAACGGGCAAGGGGCAGATCAAAGGGCGTGGAAGAAAGGTGCGCAAGGTTGCCAAGAACAGTGCTTTAGCAGCATGCTTCTTGGCGATTGGAACCACTGGGATTGGAACTTGGAAGCTGCGATCGAGTCTACCCGTGTTGACTGGGGAGCATCGCACAGCCCACGTAGAGCAAAGCATCAAGCTTGAGCGGGACGCGATGGGCGTACCGACTATCCATGCGCAAAGTCGCGAGGATGCCGCTTATGGGCTTGGGTATCTGCATGGCCAGGATCGATTTTTTCAGATGGATTTGCTTCGTCGTATGACAGCCGGTCGATTGTCGGAGTTGGTAGGCAAAGCGGCGGTAGGTTCGGATAAGAGGTTTCGCAAACATCGATTTGGACAGATGGCCAAGGAGATTTACGACGATTTGTCGGTCGACCAAAAGCTGCTTGTTGATGCTTACAGCAAGGGAGTTAACGAGGGACTACATCGGTTGGAGGATGAGCCGTTTGAGTACCAAGTGTTGCAGAGCGTGCCGGAGGATTGGCAACCGAGAGATTCGTTTTTGGTCATGTTGACGATGCTGTGCGATTTGCAGCCAATGGATGGTACTGTGGAGCAGGGGCTGACGTTGTTGCATGAAAATATTCCCGAGCAAGTCTTCAAGTATTTAGTTCGAAGCGGCTCGCGGTGGGATGCGGCTATCGATGGATCGGAGATGGAGATGCCGGAGATTCCAGGTGAGGAGATCTGGAGTATGCGGCAGGCGAGCGATGAGTCCGAAGGTAGTACTGTTCGAACGGAGTTGCCAAGTGAGGATTTCGTGTGGGGGAGTTTGGCACATCAGGAGGACTTGGAGTTTCGCGTTGGGAGCAATAACTGGGCGGTCAGTGCTGAGTTTAGTTCGCAGTTAGGTGAAGCCCGTTTGGGTGAAGATCAGGGGCAGGGCGTTGAGTCGAAGCGAGCGATCTTGGCATCGGACATGCATTTGGGGCTGAATGTTCCGACGATTTGGTATCGAGCCGTGATGCATACACCGAGTGTCGATGGTGAACAGCGAAGGCTTGTAGGGGTCACGTTGCCAGGAACTCCCGTCTTGATCGAGGGTTCGAATGGCTCGGTGGCTTGGGGATTCACCAACAGTTACGGCGACTATGGAGATTTGATTGAACTGAAGATGGTCGGAGAGAATTCGTACGCGACGCCTTCGGGAGTACGAGAGTTAGAGAAGGTAACCGAGACGTTTCAATACAGTGGGGGGAGCGAAGAAGCGACGTTTGAATGGAGTGTATGGGGGCCGGTAGTTGAAGAGCGAGATGGAAGGCGATTTGTGCATCGCTGGGTGGGGAATGATTCCAAGGCTTTCAATTTAAACATCGTACAAATGGAGTCAGCCGACACCATCGAAGAGCTTGCGCAGATCGTTCATCAGGTAGGGATGCCCAATCAGAATGTGATGATGGTCGATTCCAAAGGAGATATCGGCTGGACCGTATCGGGAAGGATACCGAAGCGGAAGGGTGAGCCGGCGTTGATCGCGGCGGATTGGTCCCAAGAAGAGGGATGGGATGGGTATCTAGAGTCGGATGAAGTCCCGAAGGTGTTGCGTCCGGAATCGGGGCGACTCTGGACAGCAAACAACCGGATCATGGGAGGGGAGTATCTTAAGAAGGTTGGTGATGGTCGCTTTGATCCCGGGGCGAGAGCCAAGCAGATCCGAGATCGCTTGTTTGAAAAAGAATCGTTTAGCGAAAGTGACTTGTTGGCGATTCAGTTGGATGACGAAGCGAGGATGATGAAGGTATGGCAGGGTTGGTTGCGCGAGAGCATTGCCGGCGGCTCAGAGGTAAGTCCAGAGATCAGTCAGGAGATGCGAGGCTATGCGGAGCAGGAGGAGTTGCGAGCGAGCACCGATTCAGTGGCTTATCGTGTGGTGCATGAGTTTCGCAGTCAAGTGTTAGGGAGGATATTTGGAGTAGACGTTTCGCGGCGAGGAACGGTGGATTCGAAGAATCGCGGTTTGGCGGGTCGATTGGGAATTACAAGGTCGTTTGCGATTTCTTATGAAGATGTTGCGGAAGAGTTAATCGAGCAAAAGCCGCTGCATTGGTTGCCGGCGGAGTATGAGAGTTGGGAAGCGTTGTTAGCAGATGCAGCGAAGCAGACGCAGGAGGAGTTGACGCAAGACCAGTCGTTATCGCAAGCGACGTGGGGCAAGCGGAATCAGGCGGCGATTCGGCATCCGTTATCGCGAGCGGTGCCGGCATTGGGAGTACTGCTAGATATGCCTGCGGTGGAATTGCCTGGAGACAGTCATTTGCCCAGGGTGCAGAGTCCTTCGGCGGGAGCTTCGCAACGGATGGTGGTCAGTCCAGGAAAAGAGGAGTTTGGGATTTATCATCAACCCGGGGGCGCTTCCGGGCACCCATTATCCGAATACTATCGGGCTGGTTTTGATGATTGGGTACAAGGCAATGCATCGTCGATGTTGCCCGGTAGTACCGTTCATACGATAGAGATTATTCCGGTGAGGTAGGCTTTGAAGATGCGGGATTTACCGCTACCGGGTTTACTGCAGCAGGAGCGGGTGCGGGGATAGTTTTTAACAAGACGCGATCGGTCAGGGAGGGGAGCCATCGGCCCATGGCGACGAGGGCTTTGCCGCCGAGGCTCAAGATCATTTCGCGTTTGGAGCGGACGAGAGCGGAGATGGCTTTCGCGGCGACTTGTTCGGGGGACATGCTGCCGACACTTTTGCTTGGCGTGTTTGGATCGGTATCGACGAGGGAGTCGAAGAATTCCGAGCGGGTGGTGCTGGGGCTGACCATGAGGACTTCGATGTGCAGCGAAGCGAGTTCGACGCGGAGGGCTTCGGCCCATCCTCTTAAAGCGAATTTTGCAGCGCAGTATTCGCTTTTGTTGGGAACCGCGCGGTGTGCGAGGACCGAGCCGATGTTCAGGATCGCCGGCCTCTTGCCGCGTTGTAGCAACGGGATGGAGAGTCGGGTGAGTTCGACGGGGGCGAAGAAATCGACTTCCATGACACGGCGGAGTCGTTCGACGTTTGCGAGAGCGAAGGGGCCAATTGCGCCGGCTCCTGCGTTGTTGATCAGTACATCGAGACCATGCCAATGTTCATTGCACCAGCGGATCAATTCGGCACGGTGGGTTGCGAGGGTAAGGTCGCCATCGATCAAGTGGAGTTTACCGGGAGCGGATTGAGTTTGCTGGGCGAGGAGTTCGAGTCGCTCGCGTCGCCGGGCGGTAACCAAGACGTCAGCGCCGGCTTGGACGAGTTGTGAAGCCATAGCGAATCCGATTCCGCTGCTGGCACCGGTAAGAAGGATTCGCAATCCGTTTAGACGACGGCGAGCCATGAGATCAACCTACTTTGGGTTGAGCCGTTGGTTCTGCCTGTAGCGTACCGAGATCGATCGTTTCGATTGCGAAGTCGCTTGAGGCAGCCTTTGCGTCGTCGTTCAGCGAGTTCGGATCGGTGTCCGTTGGATCCGTTGGTACATACGTTGCGGTATTAGGAAGTCCGCGTTTGGCGGGTTCTGGCAGTTTGCCTTTGAGCACCCTCATATCGGTTCCTTGACCTGCAAGTTTTCCGGCGGCACCGATGCTCATGCGGCAGTGGACTAAGCACAGATCGTCTTGGTAGTGCTTGGAGAGGACTTCGGCATGGGTAGCGAGCCAAGCGATTGTCTTTCCATCGGAGATGGGTAATCGCAGTTCGAGTTCCACGAAGTTCAGGGTGAGCGAATCGCTGACCGCCATGGAGAGGTTTTGCATTCCTTCGCCACTTTTTGCGGAGATCGGGATTGCGTTGGGGTAGCGTTCAAGGATTTGGTGGATTCGTTCCGATGCGCCTTCACGATCGCATTTATTGAGGATCAGCAGGGTATCTTTTTCATCGATACCGAGTTCTTTGAGAACTTTGTAGACCGAGGAGATTTGGAGCAACACGGAGGGGTTGCTTGCGTCGGCCACGTGCATGAGCAAGTCCGCTTGGCGGGCTTCTTCGAGCGTAGCGCGGAAGCTCGCGATCAAGTGGTGGGGTAGATCGCGAATGAAACCGACCGTGTCGCTAAGAAGGACCGGTCCCCAGCCTGGAAGCATCCAGCGTCGCGTGCGGGTATCGAGAGTTGCGAAGAGTTTATCGGCAGCTTCGACGTCGGCGCCGGTAAGCGAGTTCATCAAGGTGCTTTTGCCGGCGTTCGTATACCCGACGAGGGAGACGCAGAAAGTCCCGTCGCGGGATGCGACTTCTCGGGCTTTGCGCCGTTCGACTTTCGATAGGTCCGATCGAAGATCGTGGATTCGTTTTTCGGCTAGCCGTCGGTCGACTTCGAGTTGTTTTTCACCGGGCCCGCGCATCCCGACTCCCATCGTTTGACGCGATAGGTGGGTCCACATGCGTTTGAGGCGAGGGAGAGAGTATTCGAGTTGAGCGAGTTCGACCGCGAGTCGGGCTTCGTGGGTTTGAGCGTTGGTTGCGAAGATATCGAGGATCAATTCGGATCGGTCGATGACTTTCGTGCCGACGGCTTTCTCAAGGTTTCGTGTTTGGGCTGGTGTCAGATCGTTATCGAACAAAACGATGTCAGCTTTGAAGTGTTCGACGAGCATAGCGAGCTCTTCGACTTTCCCCCGACCGAGGTAGGTCGAATGATCCGGGTGTTCGCGCTTTTGAAAGAGGGTGCCACAAACGGCGATACCGGCGGTGTCGGCGAGGCCTTTGAGTTCATCGAATGGGTCATCGGCAGCGTGATCGTTTGGTAAGAGCAAACGTGCCAAGATACCTTTTTCACTAGCTAGGCTCTGAGAGCGATCGTGCGTGTGCACTAGGTGTTACATCTCCTGGTTGGAATCGACAAAACAAAATCGGGCGATCGTTCGATAGCAGCTCATCGATTGGCTGCTACCGTAAGCTTCTTATTGTACACCAAAGTGTAGATTGGGCGTTGTTTCCGAGTGTGGCTTAGCGGCGTTTGGGGAATGGGGATTGATGGCAAGCGAAGTCTAACGGGCGGGCATTCGTTCGTTATATCGAAACAAGGGGCTTTTGAATTTCGAGTGCGGACAGTTAGTGCACAGTTCGTATGTAGAGGGATGTAGCGTGCACAAAGTTCGCGTGTGGATCTCACAAAGGGCTTTTTTGCCGAAGCGTTTTCGGGAGAGACTTTTCCTGGGGAATTTTTTCGAAGCGAGGCAAGGGGGTTGTCGAGAAGCTACCCACCGGGCTTTGGCGGGCAGAAACAGGCTTAATGGTGGCCATACCCCCTTTAAGTGGTGTTCATGGGGGAGGATCTTCCTTCACGGGGTTGACATCGACTTGGCTAGCGCCGGCGTTACGTTTTGCCTAGGGAGAAATCACCGCTAAATGGCAAATTCTGTATGAAAATGTCGTTTATTTTTGCTTGACTTTGGACTTTGCGTACGAATAATCCTTAATCAGACCAGTTCGGGACGTGACGTGGGGTCGCTTACCGACATTCATTCCGTATAGGGTTCCCTTTCGTATGAGCAATCTTTGCAAGAACGTTTTCGAAGCCATTCTCAAGTACGGTCACGACGAGGATTTTGATCCAGTTGTAGACGCGAAGTTCCTGCCGACCGATGCCCCGGCTGGATCGCAAGAGAAGATCGAAGTTCTTCGTCGACGTGTAGAGTTGGGTCAACCACTCTGGCACAATGACGATCGAGTCGATTACAGTGGCTTGACCGGCGCTATCCGCCCTCGCGAGTAATTTCTCTCTCTCCCGACGCGAGTCCGAAAAGCACACAAAACCCGGTTGCTGATCCCAACCGGGTTTTTCTACGTACCTATCGATGAATGGCTAGAAAAAAGCGACCGGCTTTTCAGCCAGTCGCTTCCCATCTCTTCCCTGCATCGGTGTTGCAGATTCCGAGCTTGGAAGTCAGATGACGTGTGCTCGGATGAATTGGAACTGCGCTGATTACAGGGCGTTCGCTGCATCGGTGAACATGCTCGATAGAGCGCCACCCATTGCGGTCACGGCGATGATCGCAGCAATGGCTACGAGACCGACGAGCAAACCGTACTCGAGCATGGTAGCTCCACGTTGATCACGAACGAAACGAGCGGCTACTTTGGACAAAACGGATACAAACATTTCTGCAACTCCTGCAACGGAAATTTCTATTCGACTCGTGCGCTCGATCCCATTGGCCAGCTGTTCACTTGTCTTGATGAAGGGAGTTAAAGCGAGTTGCGTGCCGAAGAGTGCAGGTTGAAGGAAAAGTTTTCGGAATTTGTTTTTGCAGCGTTGCTTGATGGTGAGATTGTCAATGAAATCATTGGTTGTTTCGTCTGAGAAGAGTTTTTGAGAATTGATGAGTTTGTTCGGAGCTGGGGGATGAAAAGCGATGGATGGCTTTCTGTGGTGTTGGTTTGTCCCAAGATGTGACGCTTAGGATCGAAGTGCGACAGGTGGAAGGGGATGAGCGCGCGAGTGTGGGGGGAGATCGTAGCCACTCGTCGCCAGACGGTGGGAGAAGGGGAGGAGCGCGCTCGCGCACGCGGCGAGGACTAACTGTTTTGCTCCCCTCGCCCCGGGTCGGGGAGAGGGGCTGGGGGTGAGGGGAAAGACCGCGCAACGGCTGCTTTTTACGAGGGCATGGGGCGGAGCGATTGTTTGGCCGCGAGC
>JBJONT010000339.1:0-3116 GCA_046051705.1 Planctomycetota bacterium
CGGCTCTCTCAACGAACCATCAAGTGCTACCCGCATCAACGCATCATCGGGTGTCGAGGCCCAAAGGAAATAACTCAAACGATTCGCCAGCTCGATCGTTGTTATATCGCTCGACTCAGCAGAATCCGCTTTGGGAACCTCCGTACGATAAAGAAACTCCGGAGCCACCAGCACCCTGGCGATCAACAATCGAATCGCTTCCTCATGCCCCGGAGTCCGGGTCTCAGCTCCACTACCAGCCGACACGAGAATCGGACTCGCTACATTCAACTGTCGAGACACATTTGTCCAATTCGGATCCTTCGCATCAATCGATGTCTTCGGAATCGGCTGCGTCGATTCCGTCGGTCGCGTTCCGCTGAGAACTACTTGCACACTACCATCTTTACCCGCCGTCGGATGAAGCATCGCACTTGCGACAAGCTCCGTTCCATTGGCAAGCCAAGCTGGTAGTTTGATCTCGAAAACCGCAGGTGCTCTCACCAGCATCTCGCTAGCCCCAACGGCAGGATTGGAATTTACTGCACCTTCAATCCCACTCGTCCCAAACCGCCCTTCAGAGATCCCATAAATATCGTTTTCGCTTCCTCCAACAGATCCACCAGCGGCAACACCATCGCTACCCTGCGATACGGGCTTACCCTGAACTGCGGTATTACCCTGCGATGCCATGCTCATCGCGGCTCGGAAAAACGGACCCGTAGCCGAAAGCAATTCTCTGGCCATGACTGCATCGGGTTGCTCTGCGTTGACCGCAGGCTTCGCATCCGAAGCGACTAAAATCGCTTCAATACCCTGAGCCAATTCCGCCCGTTTGTTAGGATCGGATTCGTGAAGCCAGTTCGCTAGCAGCGAACCCGATGCCAACATCGATTGAGACCCAGAACTCGCCGACACACCCCGAGCAGGCTCGGTAAAAAACGACCAAACATCCGGACGACCCTTGGCATCCGCATGCGGATTGCCCTCAAGAAGATTTGGATGGAGTTGCTCGGTGAGATTCCAAGTCTCCTTATCGCTCGTTACGGTTAAATCGATATTCGTCAAATCGCACGAATGATTCGCATCGCGTGGCTCGATAACCAACACGATTTCTTCGTTGGCCCTCAGTCGCAATCCCGCAAATGGACCAATCGGAACGTCTTGCCCCCCATTCGAAAATCCAGCACCAAGCACTTGCTGAACCGCTCCTCGGCGATATTCAAGTCGCCAAGCAATTCCATTGCCACAATCCGTGTGGGCATGGCGTATTCGAGCTTGCGTCTGAATTCGCATTCCCTCCGGTGCTCTCCACCCAACACACATCCCGCGCGATGGAGATGGATGCACCGCAATGCTCTTACCTGGCATATTCCCAGGAATGCGATGATGCGAGTCAGTCGCGTTAGCAATGATGCTTAATGCGTCCTCCGCTACCCATCCATCGATCCCAGATATTCCCGAAAGATTCTGCCCCTTCTGCGTTAGCAATCTTCGATCAAGCGAAACTGCAGAAGTCTCTCCCGGCTCGGTAATACCCAATGTCTCCGCCCAAGCCTTCAACAACGGCACAGGAATGTCTTTCTGAGCCCCCCATGCCGCAAGCGACTGGACTTCCGTTGCCTCTAACCATTGATCGAGCGCCACAAGGGTTTCAGAAGTCTGAGACACCCACGCTCGCTGCTGTGTTGCTATCGTTCGGACGACCGAATCAAGACCCCGAAGCGGCAGGTCCGGACGCCCAGGTGCTATCAAGCGGGGATTCGAGATCACCAATGCATCAGACTCACCACCATCCCCGGCATCAGCAATTTGCAAATAAACCGTAACGTCCTCATTCGCTGGCTTACCACTCGCCAACGGGGTAAGCGCAAGCCGCATATCTTGAGTTTGGCGAATAGGGTTGACCGGCTCTTGCCACGACTTAGGCCCGTCGCGCTTTCCAATGTGACCAACACTGGAAAACTTCCAAAGTGCCTGTTGCCACGACATCACAAACGCAAAAAGGGAATCCGCTGATGCCGCCGATGCTCCACTCCATTGCTGCTGAAGCGATTTCAGTAACCCGGTGGCCTTCGTGTCATGAAGAGAATCCCAAAGCCCCCGTAAGTACTTCGAACTGAGTTTTCGCTCCGCCGCAACCTGTGCAATCCAATCATCAACCTTCAGATTTGAGTCTTGGACGATTGCATCACGAAGCTCAAGCGTGGCTTGCAAATAGCGTTCGACCGGCAGCCTGCCACCTTGATTGGTTTCAAAAACGATCCCTTGAAGATTGACTGTGGCCCCACCTGATTGATCGGTGAATTGTGAGTAAAAAGCTCGTATCTCATCAAGCTTCGCGTTCGTCATGTCCGCCGCTGATGGTCGTTCGCTAAATGTGATACCACCCGGTAACAACACCGCATGCTCTGCTACCCCCTTGGCCGCATCAAGGTACTTGCGGACCAACGATGGAGACATCACCAACGCCGCTCCCGTGTTCGAAAACCCTTCTCCCGCAGCGCTGTCGGCAGGAAACTCACTAGCCGGATTCAAGGAGCTAACACCGGTCAAATCACGAATGCTGTACGTGTACTCCGCATTGTTCAATCGCCGAAGAATCACCGGCCCGGGATCTCCTGCATAACGCTCAGCTTCAAGCATCAGCCATTGATCGATCCATGCGACCATTTTCTCTTTCGCCGACGCAGGGATCTGCGCTGCCTCAGGTGGCGGCATCTGGCCGGTATGAAGTTGCTCGGCAACACGTTGTAGCGTTGCAGTCTCCTTCGCCAACCGCTGCGAGTCCCTCCAGAGAGTCAAGTCGATATCCGCCTCGGGGCGATCGGAATTGTGACACTCCACACAATGCTTCTCGATCACAAGCTGAACCGAGGTACCGAAGTCCCCCTGTAACTCCTGGACCGTTCGCCCGGCCTGCTCCTGAAAAGCAGAAATGCTTTGAGTTGGGGCAAGGGACAATACGGTCAATGCGAACAGCGCAGCGCGATTTAGAAACAGCACGGTTTTTAACATCACGGTCGGTGGGGTGGGTGGAGGGAAAATTGGCCCCTTCATCGAAGCCGGTAACACAACAATCCGGCATGGTTATCGGAACTCCAATTACCAGCACCCAAGATGATTTGGCCCGAGTG